>NZ_JAYMZS010000152.1:0-17289 GCF_035828755.1 Amycolatopsis sp. H20-H5
ACCCAACCCCAGCATTTCGCCCCAGCCACAGCGTCTCCGCGAGCTCTGCGAGTGGAGACTTCACGCCGCGCGCCCTCTTTCGCGGCCGCCAGGCCGCCCCAACTCGCGACGGTAGGTCGCCCCCGTTAAAGACAAAGCCGCACTTACGCTCGGAGTCAGGGGCGACCTGGCGGCGCGAGTTTGTGAGCGCGCTGGCCAAAAAACACAGGCTTCTAGCCGCACCTCAGGACTAAACCAAAAAACCCGCACCGCCGCCGAGTGCCAGTAACGACCCAGCGGCGCAAGTGAACGCGCAAAAAAACCACACCTCACGACCCAGCCACCCACCGATATTCATGCTCTGGCCGCCCGGTAGCCCCGTACCGCAGCCGCATTTCAACACCCCCGGCCTCGGCAAGCGCGGTCAAGTACCGCTGCGCCGTAGCCCGAGCCATCCCCAGCTCCCCAGCCACCTCGGCAGCCGAAAGCGCACCCCCAGCGGTCCTGAGCTGTTCCGAGACAAGCCGAGAAGTAGCCGAAGACTGCCCTTTGGGCGTAGCGGTCCGATCCTGCTCGTGCAGCGCCCGAAAGACCCGGTCCACCTCATCCTGCCCGAGCGCCCGCTCCTCCGCGAGCAACCCCCGATAACGCGCATAACCACCCAACCGCTCAGCCAATTGCCGAGTGGTAAAAGGCTTGATCAAATAGTTCAACGCCCCGGCCCGAATCGCGGTGCGAATGGACCGGGCATCGGTGGCCGCGGAAAGCACAATGGTGTCGGTCTGCAGTTCGGGCAGCACGGCGAGGCCGGACTCGTCGGGCAGGTAGACGTCGAGCAGGATCAGGTCGGGGGTGAGCTCGCGGACGCGGGCGCGCGCCTCGGCGGCGGTGTGCGCGGTGCCGACCACGGCGAACCCTGGTACCTCGGCGACGAACCCGGCGTGCACCCCGGCGACGCGGAAGTCGTCGTCCACGATGAGCGTGCGGATCATGTCCGGTCCTCCAGGGATTCCCGTGCTGCCAGTGTTTCCGGCATTCTGGCGACGAACAACGCGCCAGTCTCACCGCCACCCGCGTCGGCCAGCCAGACATCGCCGTCGTGAGTCCTCGCGGCCTGTCTGGCCAAAGCCAGACCCAACCCATGCCCTGGCGCGATTTTCGTCGACACGCCTTCGTCGAAGAGGCGCTCGGCCAGCTCTCCCGGCACTCCGGACCCACTGTCCACAACGGACACATGCAGGGTGGTGCCGTCGGCGAGCAGCGCGACCTCCACCGTGGCGGGCCGCCGCGGGCCCATCCGGGCGGCGTGCAGCGCGTTGTCCACCAGGTTGCCGATCACCGTGTTGGCGGCGATCGGATCGGTCACCGTGGTGGGCACCCAGGAGTCGTCGGAGAGCCGCAGTTCCATGCCTTTTTCCTGCGCCTGCTCGGTTTTCGCGACGAGCAGCGCCTGCAGATACGGGTCGGCCACCGTGTCGCCGACCGAGCTGGAGCGAGCCGACGGGGTCTCCGTGAGCGCCTGGACGTACTCGACCGCCTCGCTGTGGTGCCCGAGCTGGAGCAGTCCCGACAGTGTGTGCAGACGGTTCGAAAACTCGTGCCGCTGCGCGCGCAGCCCGTCGGACAGTGCGCGGATCCCGTCGAGTTCCCTGGTCAGCGTGTCGAGGTCGGTGCGGTCGCGGAAGGTCAGCACGGTGCCGATCTCCCGGTCTTCGCCGTGGACCGCGCGCGAGTTGATCACCAGCACCCGGTTCCCGGCCACGGCCAGGAGGTTGTCCACCGCCTGCCCCTCTTCGACGGCCTTGAGCAGCCGCGGCGACAAGTCCAATTCGGACAGTTGCGCGCCGATCGAAATCTCGGTGCCGAGCAGGCGTTCTGCCTCGTCGTTGCGCACCGATACCCGGTTCGTCGCGTCGACCGCCAGCACCCCTTCGCCGATCCCGTGCAGCACGGCCTCGCGCTCGTAAAGCAGCTCGGTGAGCTCATGCGGCTCCAGCCCGTGCGTGACCCTTTTCGCCGCCGCGCCGGAGATCACCGCCGGGTCGGTCGCGACGGACTTCGCGATCGCCAGCGCGCGCTCCCCGTACTGGTCGTCCAGGGTGCTGCGCAGCAGCCAGCCGACGAGCGCGACGCCGAGGCCGAGCACCAGCACGACCACACCGATCTGCAGCAGCAGGATCTGCCTGCTGAACCGCATCCGCGCGAAGAACGCCCTCTTTGGCATGTCCGGCACCGTACCCCCAGGTCACGGCCATGCGCTAAACGAGCAAAACGCGGAGAACGCACAGCTCGCACGCAGAACGCGGACAAGCTTCACGTGCCGGGCACCGGCTCTTAACGTCCCCGTGATCCCCGACACCCCCGAGTAGTGCGCAAACAAGAGTGACGAAGGAGTCACCTCGATGTCCCCACCCCTCATCGAACTCATCGGCGCCACCAAAAGGTTCCCGAGTGGGTCCGGCACCGTCCACACGGCCGTCCGCGAGCTGACCATGACCGTCGAACCCGGCGAGTTCGTCGCGGTCGTCGGCCCGACGGGCTGTGGCAAGTCCACCGCGTTGTCGCTGGTCTCCGGCTTGCAGCCGCCCTCGGCCGGGCAGGTCAGGGTCAACGGCGAGGAGGTGAAGTCCATTCCTGACGGCGTGGGCTACATGTTCCAGACCGACGCCGTGATGCCGTGGCGTTCCGTGCTCGACAACGTCGCCTCCGGGCCGCGCTTCCGCGGCGCCGCCAAGGCCGACGCCCGTGCGCAGGCCGCCGACTGGATCGAGCGCGTCGGCCTCGCGGGCTTCGAGAAGTACTACCCGCACCAGCTCTCCGGCGGTATGCGCAAACGCGTCGCGCTGGCGCAAACCCTGGTCACCAGCCCCAAAATCCTCCTGATGGACGAGCCGTTCTCGGCACTCGACGTGCAGACCCGCGCGCTCATGCAGGACGAGCTGCTGCGGCTGTGGCAGGGCACCGGCGCGGCCGTCATCTTCGTGACGCACGACCTCGACGAGGCCATCGCGCTCGCCGACAAGGTCGTCGTGATGACCGCGAGCCCGGCGACGGTGAAGGACGTCTTCGACATCCCGCTGGAGCGGCCGCGCGCCGTGGAGGAGCTCAGGTTGACCGAAGAGTTCCGGCTGATCTACCGCGACATCTGGGAATCACTGCGCGGCGAGGTCGACAAGGCCCGCCAGAAGGGGGCATCCGATGTCGCTTGACATGCTGGTTCCTTCGTCGAATCCCCAGCCCACGATCGAATCCGAGGCGAGCATCATCGCCAGGCAGAAGCTGCGGACGGCCAAGCGTCGCCGCAACGTCTGGCTGCTGCGCCTGGCGATCGTCGTCGCTTGGCTGGGCAGCTGGGAGCTGACGGCCACCTACTGGATCGACCCGTTCTTCTACTCGAAGCCGTCGCGCATCTGGCAGCGGCTGGTCGAGTGGTTCACCCAGGGCACCGATTTCGGCTCGATCTGGTACCAGATCCTGGTGACCGTCGAAGAAGCCGTGATCGGCTTCGTGATCGGTGCGGTGCTGGGCGTGGTGTTCGGCGTCATCCTCGGCCGCAGCGCGTACCTGGCCGACGTGCTCTCGCCGTTCATCAAGGCCGCCAACGCGTTGCCCCGGATCGTGCTGGCGGCGTTGTTCGTGATCTGGTTCGGGCTCGGGCTGGAGTCGAAGGTCGCGACCGTCATCGTGCTGGTGTTCTTCGCGGTGTTCTTCAACGCCTTCACCGGCGCCCGCGAGGTCGACCGCAACCTGATCGACAACGCCCGCATCCTCGGCGCGAGCCGCCGCCAGGTGCTCGGCTCGATCGTGCTGCCCAGCGCGACTTCGTGGATCCTGTCGTCGCTGCACGTCGCGTTCGGTTTCGCGCTGATCGGCGCGGTCGTCGGCGAGTACACCGGCGCGAAGTACGGCCTCGGCTTCCTGATCGCCAACGCGCAGGGCACCTTCGACACCGCCGGTGTCTACGCGGGCATGCTGATCATCACCGTGGTCGCGCTCGCCGCGGAATGGGGTATCAGCACGCTGGAAAACCGGCTGCTGCGCTGGCGTCCGCCGTCCGCCAGCGTGATCATGAAGGGGCTCTGAGGCCCGCGATGAGTCTCAAAAGGACAGTTGGCGTCGCCGCCGCGCTGATGCTGACGCTGGCGGGCACGGTGGCTTGCCGCGACTCGCGCACGATGGACTTCGGCGAGTCGGGCAAGCCACACATCAAGATCATGATCGGCGGCCTGTCGAAGGTCATCTACCTGCCGGGCCAGCTCGCCGCGCAGCTCGGCGAGTACGAGAAGCAGGGGCTCGACGTCGAACTGTTCGACCAGCCCTCCGGCGCGAACGCCGAGACCTCCCTGCTGGCCGGTGAAGTGCAGGCGGTGGTCGGGTTCTACGACCACACCATCGATCTGCAGGCCAAGGAACAGTGCCTCACCAGTGTCGTGCAGTTCGCGAACGTGCCCGGTGAGGCCGAGATGGTCGCCACGAAGAAGGCGGGCGAGATCCGCGGCGGCGCGGACTTCAAGGGCCGCAACCTCGGCGTCACGTCACTCGGCTCTTCGACGGACTTCCTGACGAAGGCGCTGGCGCAGCGGGGCGGTGTCACCCCGAAGGAGTACACGCCGGTCAAGGTCGGCGCCGGGCAGACGTTCATTTCCGCGCTGAACCAGGGTTCGATCGACGCCGGGATGACCACCGACCCGACCATCGCGCAGCTGACGAACACCGGGCAGGCCAGGGTTCTCTACGACATGCGCACCGAACAGGGCACCCGCGCCGCGCTCGGCGGGCTGTACCCGGCGAGTTCGCTGTACATGAGCTGCCAGATCGTGGAGCGCTATCCCGACGTCGTGCAGAAGCTGGCCAACGCGTATGTCGCGTCGTTGCAATGGCTGTCGAAGCACACTGCCGAGGAGGTCGCGGCGAAGATGCCGAAGTCGTTCGCTGGCGGCGACAAGGCGTTGTACGTCAAGTCCCTCAAGGACAGTCTCGGGATGTTCACCAAGGACGGCCGGATGGACCCGGAGGGTGCGCGGAACGTGCTCAAGGTGCTCGGCGATTCGTCGAGCAATGTCAAGCCGCACAAGGACAAGATCGATCTGTCCAAGACCTACACCACGCAGTTCGTCGATGCCGCGAAGGCTCGTCAGTCCGACTAGGACAAAGCCTCTGAAGGCCACCATGAGGGACTTGAACGCCCTCATGGTGGCCTTCAGGGACTTCCGCGGTTAAGGGGAGCTCCCGAGCCTGCGCCGTGGATCGACGGCGACGGCTCGTCGACGGTCGAGCAGACCGGCGTCGCGACCGCGATCGACTCCTCGTCCTTCCAGTAGGACACCGTGATGCCGAGTTCGGGGCCGCTGCGGGCCGCGTCGTGGCCGAGGTAGCCGGGCTGTTGGGCGGCCAGTTCGCCGAGGTGGTCTGCCTCCTCTGAGTAGCCGTTGTCGCCTTCGGTGCGGCGGGAGGCGAAGACCACCACGTAGTACAGCGGTTCGGGGTAGCTTCGCATGTTCGCTGTGTATAAGAACGCGTCTGAGAACTGTCGCAGCAGCCGCCGCTCGAAGCCTCGGGCGCCTGGCCTTCGAAGCCGCCTACCCTCCACAAAGGACGAAAAGTCCACCCATTCGCCCGCCTCATACCGCCACGACCGTTTCATGCGTGCCCCTGAAGGCCACCATGACAGCGTTAAACGCCGTGAAGGCTCCCATCAGGGCATACGGCAAGCTGGGGTCGCGACTGAAGGGGACCTTCCCTCGACTCAACCTTGCAAAAGTCCCCTTCACCAGAACAGACCGTGTGAAGGTCCCCGTCAGTCAACGTCAACGGGCGGCGGGGGTAACGGGTTTTCAGGACTTGAGACCGCTCACCGCCCAGGCGAGAACCATCAGCGCCAGCACCAGCGAAATCGCCGCTTGCAGCATCATCGTCATTTTCGCCCACAGGCGCAGCGGCATCACGTCGGTCGGGCTGAAGGCGGTGGCGTTCGTGAACGAGAGGTAGAGGTAGTCGAGGTAGCTCGGTTCCCAGTCCTTGTGGGCCAGCTCCGGGTCGCTCATCTGGGGGAACATCAGGTCGGCGTACTCCGCCCGCCCGACGGCGCGCATCCCCGGGCCGCCGCGGTCGAACTCCCAGTACCAGAGGGAGAAGACCACGATGTTCGTCCAGTAGACGATCCCGCCGCTGACCAGGACGCGGGCCGCCTGGTCGCCGAGAGTGCCGGTCGCGATGCCCGCCACCAGCTGGCCCGCCGACACCCCGTTCGCGATGCTGACCACCGCGACCAGCACCAGCGAGATCATCCGCTCGACCCGGCTCCGCTCGTCCATCCGGCCGGGGTTGATCAGCAGCAGGGCCACCACCAGCAGCCCGGACAGCGCGGGCAGCAGCCACCACGGCTTCAGCACCAGCTCGACCGGCAGGATCAGCTGCAGCCCGAGGGTCGCGAACACCACCACCAGCGCCGGCCAGCGTTGTTCACCTTCGGTGCGCCGCCGCCAGGCGGGTAACGCCGGTTTCGTCTCGCCTGTGCTCACCGGCTCACGGTATGGCCGCGGACGCTTCGTCGCCAGACGTCGTGAGCCGGTGCGCCACGTCCGTGCGTGAGCGGGTGCCGAGTTTGCGGAGCACCTTCGCCACGTGTTGCTCCACAGTGCGCGGCGAAAGGAACAGGCCGTCGGCGATTTCGCGGTTGGTCCTTCCGTCGGAGAGCATCCGCGCGACCTCGCGTTCTCGCGGCGAAAGCTCCTGGCCGTAGCCCCGGCGGCCGCGCTGCGAGGGCGCCCACGCGCCGTGCTCACGCAGTTGGTGACGGCAGCGGCCCGCGTCTCGCGAAGCGCCCAGACGTTCGTATTCCTCTGCGGCGCACGAGAGCTCTTCGAGCGCTTCGCGGCTTCCCGCGGTGAGCCTGCTCGACGCCGCTCGCTCGCGCGCGCCGATCTCCGCGTAGGGCATCGGCAGGGCGGCGTAGCAGGCGGCCGCCTCGTCGAACGTCGCCGCGGCCTCCTGGTGCTTGCCGCGTGCTTCCAGGAGCACCGCGCGTCCGGTCAGCAGGGCCGCCACGGTCACCGGTGCGTCCCGGTCCTGGATGCCGCGGGCGAACTCCTCGACTATCGCGTCGGCTTCGGACCAGCGCCCGGCCCGCGTGTACGCGTCTGTGGCCGCCGGGACCAGCGCCGCCGCCCACACCCAGACGCCCTTGCGCCGCGCCGCCGCCATCGCCTGATCTGCCGTCGCGCAGGCCGCGGCGAGGTCGCCCGTCGCGCGCAGGACGTTGATCAGCACCCCGGCCGCCGAGAGCACCACCGGTATCGGCCCGTCCTCGGGGGCGTGCACGCTCGCCGCGGCCAGATGTCGTTGTGCCATCGCGAATTCCCCGCGCACGGCGGCCAGCCCGCCGAGGACGAGCGAGGACTCCATCACGATCGGCGCGAGGTCGGGATAGCTGTCGCGCAGCTGCTCGGCGGCCTCGGCGAGGCCCGTCCACCGCCCGCGCGCCCAGTCCATCCGCACCCGCGTGCCCTGCGCGAGCCCGGCCGCGTAGAGCGCGCCCGCGTCCGTCGCGCGCCGGGTGCCTTCGGTGACGAGCCGCTCGGCGCGGCCCAGGTGCCCGGCCCACGACTCGGCGTCGGCGAGGTTGCACCAGAGCCGCGCCAGCTGCACCCGTTCCGCGACGCCTGCCCCGGTGTCCGGCAGCCGTTCGAACTCCGGCCACGCCGCGCGGTCGCCGATGTGGGCGCTGCTGGAGATGCGGTCGGCGGTCAGCGACAGCCGGAGTTCGGGGTCTTCGATGCGGCCGAACACCTCGCGCACGCGCTGCTGCCACGTCTCGTGCCAGGCCAGCGGGGTGAGCCCGTCGATCGGCTGGGCGAGCAGGTTGATCCCGCGCACCGCCAGCTCCGGCCGGTCGACGAGCTCCTCGATGGCCGTCTCGACCTCCGCCCGGCCGCGGCCGAGCTGCCCGTTCGTGCGGACGAGCAACATGCCGAGGCTCAGCCGGATGGTGCCGCGCACGGCCGTGGTCAGCCGCGGCTCCTCCAGGATCCGTTCCAGGGTGGCCAGCACGTCCGGCCGGAACCCGCGCAGCGCGACCCGGCTCAGCTTCGTGGCGAGCCTGCCGAGGTCGGCCTCGCCCGTCCCGCCGTCGGCCAGCACGGACTGCAGCAGGTCGATCGCGCGCGAGGTCTCACCCTGCACGACGGCCTCGTCGGCGGCGGCTTCGGCGTAACCACGCCACTGCTCCGTCCGGCCTGCCGCGCGGGCGTGGTTCGCGAGCAGGGTCAGCGGTGGGGACGGCTGTCCGGCGAGCACCCGGATCGTCTGCGCGTGCAGTAAAGCCCGCTCGGGCGCGCTCACCGTGTCGTAGACCGCCTTGCGCGCCAACGGATGCCGGAATCCGTAGCGGTCGTTGGCGACTTCGCTCAGCACGCCGCCGCTCAACGCGTCGAGCAATGCCGCCCGCAGGTTCTCCCCGTCCAGCGCGGCCAGTTCCCCGAGGACGGCGGCCTCCGCGGGCACGCCGTGCACGGCGGCCGCGCGGGACAACCGGACGGCCGGTTCGGTCAGCGCGGTCAGCCGCTCGGTGACGGCCTCCCGCAGCAGCGCGGGCACTTCGAGGCTTTCGAGCAACCGGTGCGACAGCACCTCCCCGATCGGCAGCCGCCCGGCCGCGTCGCGCAGCGCGCGCAGGGTTTCCTCGACCACGAAAGGAATCCCGGCCGTGCTCTCCCGCAGTTTCGTGGCGAACTCGGTGGTGACGCGGGGCAGCGCGAGCAGCTCGGTGGCCAGCATCCGGACGGCCTCGACGTCGATCGGGCCCAGCGAGACGCGCGCGGTGTGCACCTCCGGGCCGGTGCGCAACGGGACGGACCGGCCGGTGGCGCGCGTGCGGGCGGTCACGACGAGGCCGAGCTCGTGCGGCATGCCCGCGGCGAGGAATCGCAGCAGGTCCAGCGTCGTCTCGTCGGCCCACTGGAGGTCGTCGATCATCAGCAGCGTGGGCCCGCACGCGACGAGCAGTTCGCGGAACGCGCGGAACTGCCGATGCCGTTCAGCGACCGGGTCGGCGAGCGGTTCCGGTTGCGGGGGAAGGGTTTCCGCGAGTTCGGGCAGCAGCGGGTGCAGCACGCCGGCGACCGGGCTGAGCGGGCCGAGTGGCCGGTCCGCCGCCGAGCGCAGCGCTTCCAGCAGCGGCCCGTACGGGAACGGCTCGCGCAACGGCTGGCAGGCGCCGGTGAGGATCCGGCCGCCGGAGAATTCCCGTCGGGCGGCGAGCTCGGCCAGCAGCCTGCTGCGGCCCATGCCGGGTTCGCCTTCGACGATCACGGCGGCGGGCCGCTGGACGAGCACCGCGACGATCGCGGCCAGTTCGGCGTCCCGGCCCGCGAGCGAGGTCGCCCCCGTGCGAACGGAGACCGAGGTCGGGCCTGCGGTGGCGAGCCACATCATGCGCGCTCCTCAATGGCCGGGCGGACAGGCCGCGGCGTCCATTTTGTCGGGAGCTTAAGCAGTCGCTCGTCGCTCGTAAACCGGGTACGCGGGTCCTGGACCTCGCTCAGCTCACACGTCCGCGCACGGAAAGTCACTGAGCTGCCGGTGCTTGCCCGGGAAAGGATCACCAGGCGTGCGAAATCCCGGCCGATCGCCGGATCCGGTGGCGCATACCTCGTTCAGGTTGTGCTGGTCGTCACGCAAAGTATCTGCCGGAAACCCTACTTAGGGACCGGGTGACGACGACCGAAGGGCGGTTTGAGTGCCTCCAGAGCACTCAAGCCGCCCTTCGTTCCTTACCGCGGGAGAGGCAGGTTCAGGGGTGGGTCAGACGTTGCTGATCTCTTCGATCAGGCCCTCGACGTCGAAGTACTCGCTCTCCGAGCCGAGCGGCACCAGCTCGATCGTCGCGCTGACGAACGTCTCGACGTCCTCGCGCTCCAGCTCGAACGACGCGTACCCGTCCGGTGACTCGATTTCCAGCGTCAGCATCGCCTCGTCCTCGGACAGGTCGGGGCGGACGCGGACGTCGCCGAGGCCGGCGGGCTCGGTCAGGCCGGTGACGAGCAGGTCACGCGCGAAAGTCCACTCGACCCAGCGGCCACGCTCGGTCCGGAACGCGACGGTGACCGCGAACGGCTCGTCGGCGTGGAAGGACAGGCGGGAGAGTACGGGCGTGGTGCTCTCGTTGAGCAACACGAACTGGCTCTGGTGTACGGCGTCGGTGTGCACGGCCACTCCTAGCGTTCCGGTGGTTCGCGCGGCGCGAACTTGGTGGACACCTAGGAGAGGAACCAGGGGATCACTCGTGACGTCGTTGCGGCGACGTTCACGCTATTGGTTGCATCTGTCCATAGTGGTGTAACACCGGCGACATACCCCTTGTCATCGGGCGCACACCGGGGGTGGTCGATCCACAGTGGACCGGCGGGCACCGGACCACTCAGCCCCGGCGGTCCAGTGGCAGCGTCAGCCCGACCTTCACCCTGTCCATCGCGACGCTGGTGGTGAAGTGCCGGACGTTCGGGTTCTCCAGGAACATCCGCCGGGTGAACGCGTCGAACTCGGCCATGTCCCGGCAGTTGACCACCAGCACGAAGTCGGCCGCGCCGGTCACCCAGTAACACTGCTGCACGCACTCCTCGGCCAGCGTCCGCTGGCGGAACTCGTCGAGCACGTCCACGCGCTCGCGCTCCATCTCGACCGTGACCACGAACGTCATCGCCAGCCCGAGCGCCTTCGGCGAGAGCACCGCGACCTCGCGTTCGATCACCCCGGTGTCGCGCAGCCGCTTGATCCGCCGCTGCACGGCGGCGGCCGAGAGCCCGACCTTGGCGCCGATCACCTCGGCGATGGTGCGGGAGTCGGCCTGCAGGCAGGCCAGGATGGCGGTGTCGAGTGTGTCGAGGTCGGGTGGCTGCACCGGATCAGGCTAGCCGGAGACACCGACAAGACGCCCGCGCTCGGGGGCGCCCGATCGGGCGGCCAGCACCGTACGGCGAAAGGTGTAGCCAGCACCACCGCGCTCGCCGCGGCCGTGCTGAACGACGCGGGCGTGATGATCAAGGACCGAGCGCGGCGAGTGGGTGCGGGCGGGCGGGCGGTACATGGCTTGCACCACCGCGGTCGGCGTCGGCTGCCTGATCGCGCTGCCGATCCTGGTCGCCTCCGCGGCCGTCTGCCTGATCTCGCTCGGTGTCCTGCTGGTGCCGCCGCAGCTGCGGGCACTCGGCCGGGTGACGGACTGGGAGCGCCGCCGGGCCGGTCGCCGCCTCGGCGTCGAACTCGCGCCCCGGGGGCCGCGGTCCTCGCGGCTGCGGGACCTGATCGCCGAACCCGCAACTCGCCGTGATCTGCTGGCTGCTGGTGATGATGGTCGCCGGGACGGTGTCCGGGCTCCTCGGGCTGCTCCTGTTGCTGACGCCGCTGAGCGCGCTGATCTCGTGCGCGCTGTGGTGGGCCTTCCCGGCCGCTGAGCCCGCCTCCGTGGTCGCCATCCCGATCACCGGCTGGGGCCGTTCGCGGCCTGCGTCGGCACAAACACGTCGGCACCATCGTCGTGAAACTGGACCTCCCGGTCAGTGACAGTGGTCACCGGAGGGTGCTCGCCGTACTCGCCTACCTCGGGTGACCGCAAGATGTGAACTTTCCTTAAATGGTGATTTAGATCACAACTGACGGGTTTACCGAATAGTAGCCCATACAAGTGGAGAGACGCCGGTGCCTTTTTCCCTCCTCCGGTGCGGAAGGAATTCCTGGTGTCCACGCAAGGTTTGCGCGGCGCGGCGGTCGTGGCCGGGCTCGGTGCGTGGCTACCCCCGCGCGTAGTGGACAACGAGGAGATCTCCCGCTACCTCGACACGTCCGACGAATGGATCAGGGCCAGGACCGGCATCGGCGAACGGCATGTGGTCGACCCCGGCATGTCCACGGTGGACCTCGCGGTCGAAGCGGGCCGCCGGGCACTGGACTCCGCCGGGCCGGGCGCGATCGACGCCGTGCTGCTGGCGACCTCCACGGCCGACCAGCTCTGCCCCGGCAGCGCCCCGCAGGTGGCGAGCAGGCTCGGGCTCAACGGCGTCGCGGCCCTCGACCTCAACGCGGTCTGCAGCGGGTTCGTCTACGCGCTGGCCACCGGCGGCGGGCTGATCGCCTCCGGCGTCGCGGGCCGCGTGCTGGTCATCGGGGCGGACGTGTTCACCTCGCTGATCGACCCGCAGGACCGCTCGACCGTGCCGATCTTCGGCGACGGCGCCGGCGCGGTGGTGCTGCGCGAGGGCACGGCCGACGAGCCGGGCGCGCTCGGGCCGTTCGACCTGCACAGCGAGGGCGAGCTGGCGGAGCTGCTGTGGGTCGCCGCGGGCGGCGCGAAGCAGCGGACCTCGGAAAACCGCAGCGACTACTTCCTGGCGATGCAGGGCACCGCGGTGTTCCGGCACGCCTGCGCGCGGATGGCCGAGTCGGCCAGGACGGTGCTGGACAAGGCGGGCTGGCAGGTCTGCGACGTCGACCGGTTCGTCGGGCACCAGGCGAACATCCGGATCCTGCAGGTCGCCGCGAAGCAGCTGGGCCTGCCGCCCGAGTCCGTGGTCGCGAACATCGAGCACACCGGCAACACGAGCGCCGCGTCGATCCCGCTGGCACTGGCCGACGCGGTCACCGACGGGACTCTCGTGACGGGGCACAAGGTGCTGCTCGGCGCTTTCGGCGCCGGGCTGACCTGGGGCTCCACCGTCCTGACCTGGCCGGACGTCAAGCCGGGCTGAGACGCGCCCGGCAAAACGGGAGCAAAGGACCTTTGCTCCCGTTTTCGTGTTCTGCCCTGATCTGAGGGGCCCGCGGGAGCAAGGGACCTTTGCTGCCGTTTTCGAGTGCTGCCGTGCCCGGACGACGTCGGGACACCCGTCCTGAGGCCTGAGTCAGGCGTCCTCTTCGTCGCCCCACATGAGCGTCGCCTCCTGGCGGCCGCGCAGTTCGAGCTCGCCCCGCGGGGACCAGAACGCCTGCTCGCTCTCGACGGCGGCGGCGATGACCGGGTCGCTCGCGAGGATCCGGCCGGGCGCCCCCTTGGCGATCTCGGTCAGGCGTGCCGCCTCGTTCACCGCGTCGCCGATCACCGAGTACTCGAACCGGCTGCTCGTGCCGAGCTGACCCGCGAACACCGGACCGCTCGCGACGCCGATCCCGAGGTCCAGCTCCCCGGCCTCCCGCACGGCGTCCCGGATCGCGCGCGCGGCCGAGAGCGCCGAAGTCGCCGAGTCGGCCAGCCGGGTGGGCGCGCCGAAGATGCAGAGCGCCGCGTCGCCCTGGAACTTGTTCAGCAGGCCGCCGCGGGCGGTGACGGCCTCGACCACGCTGGTGAACAGCCGGTTCAGTTTGCCGACCAGCTCCTCCGGCGGCGTGTGATACGCCAGCGCCGTCGAGTCGACGACGTCGACGAACAGGGCCGTCACCTCACGGACGTCCCCGGACAGCGAGGCGCCGTACTCCAGCGCGTGCCGCGCGACGTCGGCGCCGACGTGCCTGCCGAACAGGTCCCGCATCCGCTCCTGCTCGCGCAGCCCGGCGGCGAGGTCGTTGACCGAGGTCTGCAGCATGCCGATCTCGCTGGAGTCGTCGACGTCCACCGAGACGTCGGTGCCGCCGCGGGCGATGCGGTCGAGCGCGATCCGCAGCCGGTGCAGCGGCGTCGCGACTCCGCGCGCGAGCAGCGCGGTACCGAAGGCGCCCACGACCAGGCCGATCACGGACAGCACGATCAGGCTGGTCGTGTGGTCGCCGGTGCCGAGGTCCGGCGGCGAGGCCACCAGCAGGACGCCGAGGAACGGGACACCGCTGGCCAGCGCCCAGGTCAGGATCAGCCGGGTCAGCACGGTGACCGGCAGTTTGTCCTTCGGCGGCGCGACGTCCAGCGCGAGCGTCATCACCGGCCGCGCGATCCATTCGGCCGCCAGGTACGTCAGCCCGACCGTGGTCAGCCCACCGAGACCGACGGTGAGCGCCATGCCCACCGCGTCCATCCCGGACCCGAACGTCCACGCGAGCGCGCCCAGCACCACCGTGCCGATCAGCCACAGCGTGCCGCTGACCGTCGCCATGTCGATCGGCAGCCGCAGCGCGCGGCGGGCCTCCGCCTTGGTGGGCGGACGGCCCAGCACGAACCAGATTGCGGTGCGGCGCTGCAGCCACGCCGTCCACAGCGTCCCGACCAGCAACGACAGCGTGACCATCCCCGCCGACGTGACGCCGAGGATCCAGCCCCGGTCGCCGATCTCGCGCGGCAGGCCCTGCAGGAACAGCAGCAACGCCACGACGCCCGAGCCGCAGACGCTGGAGCCGAGTCCCAGCGCGGCGAAGCCCAGGCTGGTGCGCAGTACCAGCCGGAACCGGCCCAGCTTCGCGTTGGTGCGCACGGGCTCGATCGTAGGCTGGCGGCCGGGGCGAACCGAAAAGGCGTGGTCGGCCCGGCCGGGTGATGGGTAGGTTCGCTGCTGACCTGTAGTCAAGTTGGTAGGAGACCACCGTGGAGCCGCTCAGCCAGGACGAGATCAGGGCCTCGTTCGTCAACTGTTCACGCGGCGAAGCCAAGGGCGTGACGATGCCTGTCGGGTTCGGCGAGCTGCGCTGGGAGAACCTGGACTTTCTCGGCTGGCGCGACCCGAAGGCCACCGGCCGCGCGTACCTCGTCGTGCCGCACGAAGGCGGCATAGTCGGACTTTCCCTGCGTGCGGCCACCCCGCCGAAGGGCCGGTTGCGCAGCAACATGTGCGCCCTCTGCCTGACCACGCACGGCGTCGCCGATATCGCGCTGTTCTCCAGCCGCCGCGCGGGCAAGCCCGGCCGCGAAGGCAACACGCTGGGCACCTACGTCTGCGCCAACCTCGCGTGCAGCCGGTACGTGCGCCGCGAGCTCACCTCGGAGGTCCCGCAGCCCGACGAGTCGCTGACGCTCGACGGGCGGATCCTGCGGCTGCGGGAGAAGGTCCGCAAGTTCGTCGAACGGGTGCTGGAAAACCAGTAGTCAGCTCGTCCGTTCGCGGTAGGCACGTGTTTTCATCCGGTTGCCGCAGCCCGCTGTCGAGCACCAGCGGGCGTTGCGCGGTTTGCTGTGGTCGTAGAACACCCAGCCGCAGTCGGGCGCGCCGCACGACTTCATCCGGGCCCACGAACCGTCGGCCGAGGACAGGATCACCGTCGCCAGCACGGTCGACAGTGCGCCCGCCGTGCCGTCGCCGGTGCCCCGCAACCCCAGCCGGGTGTCCACACGCAGCGGAAGTCGCCCGCCCAGTTCCTCCAGCTCTCCCGAGGTTTCGTCGTCGAGTTCACCCGTGCGGTTCGCCGCCGTGACGGCGCGGAGCACCCGCCTGAGCTCCTTCGCCAGAACGAGTTCCGCCGCGGAGTACTCACCGTGCTCCGCCAGCCACTTCTCCAGCTCGTCGTCTGGTAAGCGGCCGCCGAACGTGCGCTCGTCGAGCGTGTTCAGGAACTCGAACACGCCGCCGAGCCGCACCGGCACGCGGTGGAACTCCGCCGCCGGTGTCTGCCAGTCCCACCCCATTCGCAACACCACCTAACGGTTTTACTGTAGCGTAGACACCAGTAAAGCCTTTAGGTGGTGTTCGGAAGGGAGTCGCGGTGAAGAACCTTGCGGTGAAGGAACGTCGCGGTGAAGAACGCAGTGGTCACAGGGGCAAGCAGGGGGATCGGGCTCGCGGTCGTCCAGGCGCTCGCGGTGGATCTGTCCACACCGGACGGTCCAGCACGGCTCATCGAGTATGCGGAGGCGGAGCTCGGCGGGATCGACCTGCTGGTCAACAACGCGGGCGGCGGCGGGGCCCGGCCTGCGGGCTTCCTGTCAGTGACCGACGAGGATTGGCGGCGCACCTTGGACCTGACGCTGTTCACCACGATCCGCGCCACCTGGGCGGCTCTGCCGGGCCTGCTTCGGGCAAGGCGCCCAACATCAGCGGATCCGACCTGGTGATTGACGGGGGGATGGTGAAAACGGTCTAGGAATCGTCCTTGGCGGCGTAGTCGTGCACCGAGGTCTTGGCCTCCACGAGGTGCTTGAGCGTGGCCGCGCGGGCGGCCGCCGGGTCCGAGCGCCGGATGGCCGCCAGGATCTCGCGGTGCTCGTCGACGGCCTTGCGGATCTGCCCAGGCAGCCGCAGCGCGGTCCGGCGCTCCTCGCCGACCAGTGCGAGGACGGAGCGAAGCAGGTCGGCGACGTCGTCATTGCCCGCGTTGCCGGCGATCACCCGGTGGAACTCGGCGTCCGTCGCGATGACGCGCAGCATGTCGCCGTCCGCGGCGGCCTGTTCCATCTCGGCGACGTTGCTCTCCAGCTTGCTCACCACCCGCGGCGTGTGCTGGTAGGCGAGCCGCTCGGCGAGCGTCGGCTCGACGGTCGTCCGCAGGTCGAACAGCTTTTCGACGAGCTGCTCGTGCTCGCGGAACCAGCTGCGCAACGGCTTCTGCCCGTCGGTCTCGAGCTCGCGGACGTAGGTGCCCGAACCCGCGCGGATCTGCACGTAGCCGATCGAGTCGAGCACCCGCAGGGCCTGGCGCAACGAGCCGCGGCTGATGCCGAGCTGGTCGCACAGGATCCGTTCGGCGGGCAGCCGGGAGCCCGGGGCGAGCCGTCCGGAGTCGATCAGGGTGCGCAGATGGTCGACGGTCGCACTCCACACCTGCTCGGAGCGCACCTCGTGCACGTCGGGCTGCTGCTGGCTGTCGCTGACCACGTCCGCATCCTGCCAGGTTCACCGCCCGGAAGGGGACCGCGTTGGTCCTACCAGTGAACCGCCGAGCTCACCGGAGGTAACCGCGTTCATCGAGATACCGCACCGGCTCGCCAAGGACCTGCCGGTAGTTGTTCCGCAGACTCGGCCACGAAGGCGTGGGTCTCAGAACGCGTCTGAGAACTGTCGCAGCAGCCGCCGCTCGAAGCCTCGAGCACCTGTCCTTCGAAGCCGCCTACCCTCCACAAAGGACGAAAAGTCTACCTATTCGCCCGTTTCATACCGCCATGACCGTTTCATGCGTGCCCCTGAAGGCCACCATGACAGCGTTAAACGCCGTGAAGGCTCCCATCAGGGCACACGGCAAACCTGGGGTCGCGACTGAAGGGGACTTCCCGCCACTCAACCTTGCAAAAGTCCCCTTTCACCAGAACAGACCATGTGAAAGTCCCCGTCAGTCACGCGGCCCTAGGAGGCTGCTGAATATGGGTGGTTCTGGGGCTGACTGCCTGAGACGTCCGAGGTGCGGACAGTGAGCGTAAGGCCGTGACGCGAACCGTCCGGATCGTGAGAGGGCCTCTGGAGGGCTGTTGAT
>NZ_JAYMZS010000153.1:0-17137 GCF_035828755.1 Amycolatopsis sp. H20-H5
CACTTGGGTGGGGGGGTGGTGCCGTGGTGGGGGGTCGGGGGGCGTGGGGTCCCGGAAACGGGAGCAAAGGACCTTTGATCCCGCGCTCGATGGTTTGGGGGTCGCTTGGGGGCGGCGGGGGTGGTTACTGTCGGGTAGGGTTTGGGGTATGGGTGCTGCTGACGGTGTGGTCAGGTTGGGTTCGCGGTTCTTGGGCGGCTTGGAGCCCCTTCACTCCTTGATCTACTTCGCGCCTGAGACCGAGAAGGCGCTGGTCGGGGTCGGGCTGCGGCCGGGGCGGATGTGCTACTTCGCCGGGCGGTCCGCTGCTTTCGGGGCGGTGGGGCCGGGGGCCGTGGCCGCGACTTTCTACAACTTCAATCCCGAGTTGGTCGCGCGGCATCTTCCGCGGGCTTGGACGCTGGCCAGCCCGGAGAGCGTTGTCGCCGCTCGGTATCAGGCCGCCGACCAGGTGCTTCGGCGGTTGCTCGGCGATGAGGTCGTCGCGTCCGCCGAGGTTGCCGAGGCCGCTGAGCTTGCTCGTGAGGCCAGTGCCGGTTGTCAGGTCTACGGGCGGGCGCTCTACGCCGCGCACGCCGACCTTCCCTGGCCCGAGGAGCCGCACCTGGTGTTGTGGCATGCCATCACGCTGCTGCGGGAGCACCGAGGGGATGGGCACATCGCCGCCTTGGTGCTCAACGGGCTGGACGGGCTCGCCGCGCTGGTGACGCACACCGCGACCGGGAAGGGCTTCCTGGCCGCGGCCGCCAAGCTCACCCGGGGGTGGAGCGACGAGCAGTGGGACGGCGTCGTCGACGAGCTACGGGCCTCGGGCGTCATGGATGACGGCGACGGGCTCACCGAGAAGGGGCGGTTGCTCCGGAGGCGCGTCGAGGAGGAGACGGATACGTCGTCGACGGCACCTTGGAAGCATTTGGGGCCCGAAGGCGCGGCGCGGCTGTTCGAGCTCGGCCGCGGGCTCACCGAACGGGTGGTTGGTGCCGGGGCTTTTCCGCCGGGCGTGTTTGCCACCAGATGACTACAGAGCGTCACCATTTGCCGTGATTCACGCTATGTAGTGAAAATGCCGTCCAGTTTTCGGCGCACTGTAGTCGGTGTGAAATATTCTCATGATCGACATCGGTATGACTCAGGCAACGGTTCGCACCGAAGGACTCCCGCGCTGCCGCCGAACGGGTCATGCCACACTGTTCGCGGCCGGATCAGGCCGCCCATCCCGGCACCCAGAGTGAACGACGACCTCGTAAGTGGGTGAGTCCATCGGCACACTACGAAATACGGGCCGCTGGGGTTAATTCTGAGGACCCTTGCAACGATGATGAAGGGCGAGGATTTTCAATAGATGGACAAAGCCGTGCACCGTGTCGACAAGGATATATCTACAGAGCGCGCTTTGACCACTACACTTCGTGACGCCATGATGGTGTGCGACGTACCGACGACGCCAGGAACCGCGCGACCCCTCCGCGCACCGGGAGTAATGCGATGATCACGATGACCCTCACCGAGCTGGCGCAGCACCAGGCCCAGCTGGCCCAGGGCGGCCAGCTCGGCACCAGCAACGTCCGAACCTGGCTGATCGACAACGTCATCCCGCTCGTCCTGCTCGCCGTCGCGCTGCTGCTGCTCTGGCTCGGCGGCGGCAAGGGCGACAACGCGGGCGTCATGCGCCGTCTCGCCGGGGTCGTGATCGCGCTGGCGATCATCGGGCTCGCGGTCAGCGGCGCCGGAGTCAACGTGGGCCAGTGGATCGCCGGCCTCTTCACAGGCTGAGGCGGGCCCCGCGTTGCGTATCAGGACTGATGACGAGGTCTACCGGGTCGACGCCGTTTGGCTCGGCCCGCCGAAGGCGACTTTCCCCTGGAGAGCCCGCTACGTCGCGTGGCTGATCGGCATCCCGATCTTCCTGGTCTCGCTCACCATCGAACGGTGGGCGGGCTGGAGCTTCGGGTTCTTCTCGACGGCGTGGGCGTTCATCGCCACAATCGTGGTCACGCGCCTGATCACCGCCAAGATCAGCCACGAGCGTCCGCTGGGCACCGTCGTGGCCATGGCCGGGCGCGAGCTCGGCACGCCGCGGGAGAACACCACGGCGCTGGGCGGCGCGGCCAGCGCCGGCCGGGTCCGGGTACGGGCCGCCCGCCCGTTGCCCAAGAACCGCCGGCGGCGCCAGTCGCCGCCGCAGCAGTACCAGCACCACGGCTACGGCGCGGGAGCCGGAACCGGAGCACAGGGAACACCACCACGAGCGCGCCGGAGCCGCAGCGCGGCCCAGGGCGGGAGGTAGTCGTTGTTGGGTCGCGGCGGAAGCCGAGGGAAACGGGATCGGGACCAGGGCGCCGGTGCTTGGCAACCGGCCTCTCAGGTCCGCTCGGCGCAGGCAAGGCAGAACGCCGGCGCCAAAGGCAGGCGGCTGCCCGGCGAGCAGGCCATCCCCACCTACACCCCGTCCATAGCCGCGCGCAGCATCGACGGGCACCTGCTGCGTACCGGCTACGAGGTCTACGCCTGGTACCGGCTGGCCCCGCAGCGGTGGTCCTTCCGCTCGGACTCGCAGCGCCGTGACCTCATCGCCGCGATCGCCGGTCAGTACGCCGAGTTCCAGGGCCGCTGGCTGCACCTGCGGGTGACGAACCGCCCGTACCCGATCCGGATGTGGGCCGAGGCGCACGTCCACAACGCCGTCGGCCGCCCCAACGACATCCCCGGCGCGCTGTCCTTCGACGACTACCTGATCGGCGAGCAGCAGCAGCTGATGGGCCGTTCGATGGCCGAAAAAGAGGTCTACCTGGGCATCCAGGTCCAGACCCGCCGGATGGTCGACCGCGCGGTCGAGCGTGCCGCCCCGGTGCTGCGCAAGATCCTGCCCGAGGCCGTCGACGCCGAACTCGCCGCGCTGGACTCCGAGGTCGAGCACCTCGACCAGGTGATGGGCTCGGCCGGGCTCGAAGGCCGTCCGGTGCACGCCGAGGAAATGTCCTGGCTGATGCACCGCTCGTGCTCGCTGGGCCTGCCCGCGCCGCGCAACATGCCCGCCGTCCCGGGCGCCGACTGGGAGCCCGAAGACCTCGCCAGCTTCACCGACGCGGCCGATTTCCACGCCGAGCCTTATGCCCCCACAGTGACCGTCCGGGGCCGCACAGGGTCCAACGCGGGCGTTTCCCGGCACCTCGCGGTGCTCACCGTCGGGCAGATGCACGGCCTGCAGATCCCCGAGGTCGACGACCCGTGGATCCAGCACGCGGACCGGCTGCCCGCCGCGGTCGAGGTCTCCGCCCGGATCTACGTCCGGCGTCCCGAAGAGGTCGCGGGCGAGCTGGCCCGGCAGATGAACAAGGTGCGCTCGCAGGTCAAGCACTACACCGACGAGCACGAGCTGGAGCCGCCGCAATCGCTTGCGCGCCAGGCCGGGCGCGTGCTGGAGATCGACGACGAGATGACGTCGGGCTTCACCGCGCTGGCCACCCGCGTGCGCTCGTGGTGGCGGCTGGCGGTCTCGGGTCCGACAGAGCGCGATGCGCTGAGGCTGGCCCAGCAGCTGCTGGACCTCTACAAGCCGAAGATCGCGATCGAGCACCCCGAAGCCCAGTACGCGATGGCCAGGGAGTTCATCCCCGGCGAGCCGCTCGCTTCGGCCGCTTACATGCGTCGCGGGTCGGTCGTGTGGGCGTCGTCCGCGGTGCCGACGGCGACGGCCGAGGTGGGCGACCGCCGCGGCATCCTGCTCGGCGAGACGGTCACCGCGACCCGGCGCCCGGTGGCGTGGGACCCCTGGATGGCGCAGGAGATCCGCGACGGCTCCGGGCTGACGGCCATGGTCGCCGGGCTCGGTGGCGGCAAGTCGTTCCTCGGTGGCGGCATTGTCTACAAGACGCTGCGGGCCGGGGCGCACTGGACGATCCTCGACCCGTCAGGCCCGCTGTCGCGCCTGTGCGACCTGCCGGAGCTGCGCCCGTACGCCCGGCCGATCAACCTCCTCAACGCCCAGCCCGGCATCCTCAACCCCTATCGGGTGGTCGCCGACCCGCTGCTCGAACATTTCATGGACGAGGACGACCCCGAGCGCTCGTGGCGCCGGGAGAAGGCCCTCGCGGGCGCGACGCGACGTCGTCTGGTGCTGGACGTCCTCACCGGTGTCCTGCCGTACGAGGTTTCGCGGATGGCGCAGACCCGGATCGTGCTGCTGCGGGCCGTGCGGGCCGTGGGCGGGCGGTTCGACGCCGACCCCGGCCAGGTCATCGACGCGCTGCGCCGGGACTCCAGCGAGCACCACGAGCACGCCGTCATCGTCGCGGACTTCCTCGACGAGATGCGCGAGCGGATGGCGCTGCTGATCCCGGAGGACGACGACGACCCGTACGCCGAGACCCGTGACGACCGGATGACCGTGCTGACCATGGCGGGCCTGACCCTGCCCAAGGACGGCGTGCCACGGGAGTACTGGACGGACGCGGAGTCCCTCGGCGTCGAGATGCTGAACCTCGCGGCGTGGCTGACCCAGCGGTCGGTCTACGAGAAGCCGAAGGAGCAGCGCAAGGGCGTCTGGATCGACGAGGCGTTCTTCCTGTCCGAGGTGCCGACCGGGCGCGTGCTGATGAACCGGTTCGCGCGTGACTCGCGGAAGTGGAACGTCCGGGTGCTGCTGTCCTCGCAGATCCCGGCGGACTTCCTCAAGATCCAGGGTTTCGTGACCCTGCTCGACTCGGTGTTCGTCGGCCGTCTCGACGACGACGACGCCCAGGCCGACGCGCTGCGCCTGCTGAAGGTGCCGGTCGGCGTCGGCTACGAGCAGGTCATCGCGGCGCTGGGCCGTCGTCCGGGCGCCGCGCGGGGCGGGCTGGAACGCGACACCGAGCCGCGGCAGTTCGTCTTCGGTGACGGTGCTGGTGGCGTGGAGCGGATCCGGGTCGACTTCTCCGGGCCGCACCTCGAGCAGCTGCGCAAGGTCATGGACACCACCCCGGGTTCCCCCGACGCCAAGCGGGTCAAGCCGGGTAACGCACTGGTGGCCCCGAAGGACGAGCCGAAGCAGTACGTCGCGGTGCCCCCGGAGGACGACATCGAGCTCGAACAGGACTTCGAACTGGCGGCCGAGCTCGAGGTCGGGCTCACCGAGGAGCAGCTGCTCGGCGCCCCCGACCCCCTCGCCGCCGAGACCGGCGAGGTCCAGGGCGGCATCACCCAGAACGCCCAGAACGGCCAGAACGGTCACGGTGGCCAGCACGCGCGGGCCGGGAAGAGCGGCACCGGCAGGGATGCCGCGTGAACACACTGATGACCTTGGCGTTCGTACTCTCGATCGCCGGTTGTTGGCATGCTCTACGACGTAGACTGAAGGAAGGCCCGAAGCCGGGGAAGCACCAGCCGAGCAGGCGCACCACGATGATCATGGTGTCGCTGATCCTCGCGTTGCAGGCCGTCGCGACGGCGCCCGCGGCCTCGGCCGCCGCCTGTGGCGAGGCACCCAACCCGGAACGTCCCGGCTCCGGCATGGTCGGCGCGCTCGACCCGGCCGACGGGCGCGGCGCGGCGGGCAGCGCGTACATCGACTACAGCTACGCGGGTCTGGTGTGGGACACCTTCCAGACCAACTGCGGCCCGCTCGCCGGGCTGAACTCCCCGAGCTCGACGATCGACACCTGGGCCGGGAACGAACTGTTCAACATCGCCAAGAACATCGTCGGCGCGACGAACTCGCTGCACTACACGGTGATGGAACTCGGCATCCTCAAACCGCTCTACGGCGCGGTGAAGGCCGGCGCGGACAAGATCTACAACAACATCTACGCCCAGCTGTTCGGGCTGGCCGCGCTGATCCTGTCGATCATGATGTTCCGCAACATCTGGCGCGGCGACCTCGCCGCGGTCAGCAAACGGGCGCTGTACGCGCTGGCCGCGGTGTGGCTCGCGGCCTCCTCACTGGCGTTGCTGAGATATTTCGATCCGATCGACAACGCCATCACCCAGACCACGACGAACATCCAAGCGGGGTTCGTCGACGAGAGCTCGGACCAGGTGGCGCGGCACATCCTGCCGACCAACCTGCACAACGAGATCGTCTACAAGAACTGGCTGCGCGGCGAGTTCGGTTCCCCGACCGCGCCACAGGCCGACCAGTACGGCAGGCCGCTGCTGGACGCGCAGGCGTTCAGCTGGGCGCAACTGCGCAACGGCGACGACGGCAAGACGCAGGTGGTGGACGCCAAGAAGGCCGCCTTCAAGGACATCTCCACCAAGCTCGGCCCGGCGACCGGGTACTTCACCGGTGAGGACGGCAGCCGCGTCGGCTCCGGGTTCCTCGCACTCGGCCAGAGCATCGTGTACTCGCTGTTCCAGTTGCTGGCCAAGGCTTCCGTGCTGCTGGCGCAGGTGCTGATCCGCCTGCTGACGCTCACCGCGCCGCTGATCGGCCTGGTCGCGCTGCTGCACCCGGACATCCTGCGCCGGGTGCTCAAGGCCGCGGGCGCGATCGCGTTCAACATGGTCGTGCTTTCGGTGCTGGCCGGGGTGCACGCGCTGCTGCTGCAGGCGATTTTCAGCGCGGGCAACAGTTTGTCGATGCTGACGCAGATGGTCGTCGCGGGCATGGTGACCGTGCTGCTGTTCATGGTCGGGCGCCCGGTGCGGCGGTTGTGGCAGATGGTCGAGATGTCGGTCAGCATGGTCGGGGCCGCGGTGCCTTCGCCCAGCGGCGGGCTGTTCTCCAAGTTCCGCAAGAACCAGGCGGGCCCGACCCCGCAGGACAGCTTCTGGCAGAACGTGCGCGAGACCGACGACGTCGTCGACGGCGAGACGCGCGGGCCGATGGGTGCCACCGTCGGTGGCGGCCGGTATCGCCCCGAGGCGACGATCTTCGCCAACGCGCAGCGGCTGGACAACTCGTCCGGCGCGTCGCGGCCCGCCGCGGCCTGGTCCGGCGCGCCGTGGCCCGGCGCCGTCGGCCAGGGTGGCCGTCAGCCCGCGCTGCCCGCGGGCAGCCCCGGCGCGCCGGTGTTCGGCCAGTACGGGCCGGGCGCCGGAAACCCCGGCGACTACATGTACGCGTCGCCGGCCAGCCGGGTGGCGATGCCCGCGAGCCGCCGGGTGGACACCTCGCCGGTCGCCGACCGGCGGTGGAGCGACGAGCCGGAGCCGGTGGTCGTGCCGTCGAGGATGACCTCGACCGGGGGCTACAACGGCGACGTCCGCTACTCCGTCCCGGAATCCGCCGTGCCGTCGCACCCCGGTCGCGCCGCGGCCAGGCCGCAGCCCCGCCGCGCCGACTCCGAGGTCGTCGCGGGCAAGCCCGTTTTCGTGCTGTACCGGCCTTCCCGCGGGCTCGAGGTGCGGGAAGACCTGCGCGACACCGATCACGCGATGGGACGGTGACGGATGCCGATCCGCACCAACCGCGGCCGGACCGCGGTCTACCGGCGCCTGTGGGGCTGGCCGCTGCGCTCGCCCCGGCACCTGATCGGCACCCTCGTCGTGCTCGCCGTGCTGGTCACCACCGTGGGGATCGTGCTGCCGAAGGCGGTCGGCAGGCCGCCCACCGGGCTGAGCGCCCCGCGCCCGACGACCTCGACCTCGTTCGCGCCCCGGCCGGGGCTCGGCACCGCGACGGCCCCGGCGACGCCGCCGACGTCGAGCTTGCCGACCAGGCTGTCCACCACCCCGACGCCGATGTCGGCGGTGCCGAACCAGGACGCGATCCGGGTGGCGAAGCAGTGGGCGGCGGCCTGGGTGAACCACCCGGCCGGGGTGACGAACGCGCAGTGGCTCGAAGGAATGCGCCCGTACACCACCGAGGAGTACCTCACCGCGGTTCTGTCCACTGTGGACCCCGCGAACGTGCCGGCCACGAAGGTGACGGGTGAGCCGTCGATCGGCACCTCCTACACCGCGTCGATGCAGCTGGTCATCCCCACCGACGGGCCGAAGGTGAGCATCACGGTGGTCAGCACCAACGAAGGCTGGCGGGTCGCCGACTACGACCAGGCGAGCTGACCGGCCGTGCGCGTCGGGATCCTCGTCGGGGTGCTGGTCATGGTGGTGTTCACCGCCGTGGTCACCACCGGCACCGTCACCAAGGTGGTGACCGATCAGCAGGAGGCGCAGGCCAACGGCATCTCGAAGACCTCCTGCGACGCGGCGATCGGCCCCACCCAGCCCGGCCAGGGCGATCAGGGCGCCGTCGACGCTGGCAAGCTCGACGAGGAGCAGCGCGGCATCGTCTCGCTGGTCATCTCGCTCGGCAAGCAGCGCACCCTCGCCCCGCGTGCCTGGCAGGTGGCGATCCAGGCCGGGATGACCGAGTCGGGGCTGCACAACCTGAACTACGGCGACCGCGACTCGCTCGGCATCTTCCAGATGCGCCCGTCGATGAACTGGGGCACGGCCGCGCAGGTCACCGACCCGCCGTACGCGATCAACAAGTTCTTCGACGTGCTGCTGGCCGTCCCTGGCTGGGAGGGCATGCGGCCCGGCGCCGCGGCGCAGGCCGTCGAGCGGTCCGGGTTCCCTGATCGGTACCACAAGTGGGAGCCGATGGCCGCCACGCTGGTGCAGAACCTGGGCCAGATCGTCGACGTCATCGGCTGCGGGAAGGGCATCGGCGCCCTGGTGCCGCCGAGCCAGGCCGCGGCGACGGCCATCCAGTTCGCGCTGGGCGAGCAGGGCAAGCCCTACGTCTGGGGCGCGACCGGCCCGAACTCCTACGACTGCTCCGGGCTGATGCTGCGGGCCTACGAGTCCGCGGGCGTCATCCTGCCGCGTGTGTCGCGTGACCAGTACAAGGCGGGCGCGATGCTGCCGGTGCGCGACGCGCAGCCCGGTGACCTGGTGTTCCTCGCCACCGACACCTCGAATCCGGCGACGATCCACCACGTGGCGATGTACCTGGGCGACGGCAAGATCGTCGAGGCGCAGCAGACCGGCGTCCCGGTGCACACCCGGCCGTTCTCGTTCGACGAGAACGAGCTCATGGCACAGGCTGTCCGCCCCGGCGTTTAGCATGGGGTCAGGGCGTCGAACCCGCTCTTGACACGGACACCGTGATGATGTTTCGCGACCGGCGGAACCGATTCACCCGAAGTCGCGGCCTGTTCACCCAGAGGTGGCCGCGCACTGGCAGAGGATGAGGACGTGGCACGGAAATTCGGAAAGCGGGGCAAGGCGGGCCCCGGTGAGCCCGCTGGCGATCCCAGGGACCTCTTCGGGGCCCCGCAGCTCCCACGGAATTCGGCACGGCCTGCGTCCAGCACCCCGCTGGCCGACCAGCTCAACCGGGGCTGGCCCGGGGTCGACGCGGGGTACGTCGTGCTGCCGCGATCGCTGGCCGAGGGCATGTCACTGCCCTGGCAGCAGCAGATGGCGGCGCTGCTCGGGCAGTTCCACACCGAGCACGGACGGCTGGCCTGGCCCATCTACCGCGTCGTGCCCTCGCGCTACGAGAAGCTCATCGACCTCGACGAGGAGCAGCTCGCGGAGGCCGGGTATCTGGTCGAGATGGACACTGACGGCGAGATGGTCTACCGGGAGCGCAGCGGCCGCAAGGTCGGCGACCCGGCCAACACCACGGTGCTGGTGGCCTGCCTCGACCCGATCCCCAAGCCCGCCCAGCGCCAGGCCCCGCCACCCCCGCCCGCCGGAGCCCCGCCGGGCGCCGCCGGGCCGCCCCCGGCCGCGCCCCGCCCGCCCTCCCGGGCCCCCGCGCCGATGAACATCGGCCCGGCCCCGGTGTGGCACACGGTCACCCCGCCCCCCGCCGCCCATCGCGCGCCCGTCTTTCCCGAAGCCGGTCCGCCGCCCGGCACCGTGCTGCCCACCGGGCACGGTCCCGGTGTGCCTGTCGATCCCGGAGCCGTTTCCCCGCCAGGGCTCGTCTCGCCGAGCACCCCCGCGTCCGGGGTCGTTCCGGCCGTTCCGCCGTCTGTCCCTGTTGCTCCGGACACCTCGTCGGCCCCGGATGTGGTTACCCCGGTGGGGTTCGCCCCGCAGGCTCAGGCCGTTGTTCCGCCGTCCACTTTCGCGGCGCAGGTCGGGGAGACGGTGCGTGACATTGAGTCCTCATCGGCTCCCGAGGTGGTTACCCCGGTCGGGTTTGCTCAGCAGGCTCCGGCCGGTGTTCCGCCGTCGACCTTCGCGGCGCGTGCCGAGGAAGCCGTGCCTGACACCGAGTCCGCACCGGCTCCGGAAGCGATCACCCCGGTCGGGTTCACCCGGCAGGCTCCGGTTGAGGAGCCGAGGCACGCCTCGGCGCCCGAAGAGCCTGCTGCACCGATTTCCCACGCGCTGAACGGGCCCGCTCTGCCACAGCCGTCGCGAGGCGCGCTCTCGCGCGCTCTTGACCAGCCCGGTGACCAGCGGCAGTCCCCGCCCGTCGGGAACGGGACACCGCCGCCGGGATACGCGCCGCCTTCACGGGCCGCGGCCCCGGGGTGGAGCAGTGCGCCGCCGCCAGTCGATCCGCACAGCGACACCCCGCCGCGCGGGACTCGGCTGCCGCCGGTGGATCGGGGCTGGTTCGACGAGCTCGAGGGCGAGCGGCCGCCCGAGTCCTCGAAGCTCGACCCCGCCGTCGACGGCGGCGGTGAGTTCGGCCCCACCGGAGACCCGACGGAGATTCCGTACCGCTACCGGCAGTGATCAGCGCTGGGCGACCACGATCATCCGGCGGTGGGCGAAGGCGAGCGGTTCGCAGTCTTCGCCATACCCGTCGACCTTGCCGAAGCCCGCGTCGAGCAGCCAGTCGCGCAGCTCGGGGAAGGTGAACATCCGCACGAACCACCGTGCCCGGCGCACGGTGTCGCCGCGGATGAGCGTCCGCTCGACGATCTGGCGGCCGGTGAGCGGATCCAGCCGCCCGCGGTCGATGAGCAGGTCACCGTCCCGTTCCGTGGCGGTGGTGTGCTGGTAGGTGTTGAGCACGGCGGTGTAGTTGTTGAGGTCGAGCACGAACCGCCCGCCCGGCCGCAGTGCCCTGGCGACCTCGGCGAGCACCCGCTTGTTGCCGTCGTCGTCGAAGTAGCCGAACGCGGTGAACCAGTTGACGACCAGGTCGAACCGGCCGGTCCACGGCAGGTCCTTCATGTCTCCGAGGACGTATTCGGGCGCGACACCGAGTGCGGCGGCGTCCGCGCGGGCCCGATCCAGGAAGAGCGCCGTGACGTCGAGCCCGGTCACCCGGTGGCCACGGGCGGCGAGCCGGTTCGTGAGGCGGCCGTGCCCGCAGCAGAGGTCGAGGATCGCCGCGCCCGGCTCCGGCGCGACGAGACGCTGGATCAGATCCACCTCGTTGTTGCTGCGGACGGCGCCCAGCCGCTTGGCCATGAAGTGCAGATAGTCGGCGTCGAACATGCCGTCGATGTCGAATTCCGGTGTCCCCACGCCGCTCACCGTGACAGAACGTCCGAGGGGTGTCACGCTGATTTCATGGCAAGCGACCCGAACCCCGACCAGGGCTGGTATTTCAACACCCGCACCAAGCAGGTCGAGCACCTCGAGAAGTCCCGCGGCATCGATCTGCTCGGCCCGTACCCCGACGAGGCGACCGCGCGCCGCGCACTGGACATCGTCCGTGAGCGCAACAAGCAGGCCGACGGCGACGCGAACTGGAGCGACGACTGAAAACAGGAGCAAGGGACCTTCGCTATCGCCCCGGCGGCAGCAAAGGTCCCTTGCTCTCTTTTCGCCGGTCAGAGCCCGACGAAGTGGTTGAGTCTTGATGATGCTCGCCGAACGTGTCACTCTGGTCACGACCGGCAAGTGACTGGGCTCACATCCAGGGGGAACCGTGACCACGATCAAGCAGTTGGCCGAAGAACGCCGTCTCCGCTCGCGAACCGCCCCGCAGACGCCGCCGACGCAGGCCGGCGAGCAGTGGGGGACCTGTGTCGGCGTGTACGACATGGACGGCGGCAACGCGAGTTCCCGGGTGCGCAAGGTGGCGCGTGTCCTGCTCGCCAGCGGGTTCGTCGTCACCGCTTATTTCGCCGCCAACTCTCAGGCGCCGGTGGTCGACGCGCCCGTGCTGGTGGCCGTCGGCAGCATCGGGGACTGCCCCGTCGGCTGCGTGGCCGCCGTGACCGCGGCCGGGGGCGACCAACCCGTCGAGCGCTACACGATCGTCGAGTACTAGCGGTCCGGGCTCCCACGGGATGGTTGCCGACCACACCGTGTCCTTGGTGACTCTCGGATGCGCGCGCAACGAGGTCGATTCCGACGAACTCGCCGCCCGGCTGGACGACGCCGGCTGGCAGCTCGCCGAGCCAGGGTCCGACCCCGCCGAAGCCACCGTCGTCGTCGTGAACACCTGCGGTTTCATCGAGTCGGCCAAGAAGGAGTCCATCGACACGCTGCTCGCCGCGTCCGGTTCCGGCGCGAAAGTGGTGGCGGTGGGCTGTATGGCCGAGCGCTACGGCAACGAACTGGCCGACGCGCTGCCCGAGGCCGACGCCGTGTTGTCGTTCGACGACTACCCCGAGATCGGCGCTCGGCTCGACGACGTGCTCCAGGGCCGGACCCGATCCGCGCACACGCCGCGCGACCGGCGCACCCTGCTGCCGATCAGCCCCGTCCAGCGTCCGGCGGCCGTGGTCGCTCATGTACCGGGGCACGGCGCCGACGAGTTCGCGGGCCCGCCCAGCGGTCCGCGTCCGCTGCGACGCCGTCTCGGTGGCGGCCCCATCGCAGCGCTCAAGCTGGCTTCCGGCTGCGACCGGCGGTGCACGTTCTGCGCCATCCCGAGCTTTCGCGGCGCGTTCGTCTCCCGCCGTCCGGACGAGATCGTGGCCGAGGCGGAATGGCTCGCCGGGCACGGGGTGCGGGAGCTGGTGCTGGTCAGCGAGAACTCCACGTCCTACGGCAAGGACCTCGGTGACCTCCGCGCGCTGGAAAAGCTGCTCCCGCGGCTGGCGGCCGTCGCCGACCGGGTCAGGGTGAGTTACCTGCAGCCCGCGGAGCTGCGGCCGAGCCTGATCGAGGTCATCGCGGGCACCCCGGGCGTGGCACCCTATTTCGACCTGTCCTTCCAGCACGCCAGCGGTCCGGTGCTCCGCCGGATGCGCAGGTTCGGCGACCGGGAGCGGTTCCTGGACCTGCTCGGCACGATCCGCGCCGCCGCGCCGGACGCGGGGGTGCGGTCCAACTTCATCGCCGGTTTCCCCGGCGAGTCCGAGCAGGATTTCGGCGAGCTCCGGCAGTTCCTGGAACAGGCCAGGCTGGACGCGGTCGGCGTGTTCGGCTACTCCGACGAGGACGGCACCGAAGCCGTCGACCTGCCGGACAAGGTCGAGGCGTCGGTGATCGGCGAGCGGGTCAACGAGCTCGCGATCCTCGCCGACGAGCTGGGCACCCAACGTGCCGAGGAACGCGTCGGCTCGACGGTCGAGGTGCTCGTCGATTCCGGCGGGCGCGGCTGGGCCGCCCACCAGGCGCCCGACATCGACGGCTGCGTGACGCTCTCCGGCGCCGCCGTTCAGCCCGGCGACCTCGTCCGCGCTCGCGTCACCGGCACCGTCGGCGTCGACCTCAAGGCGACCGTCATCCCCTGAAACGACAGCAAAGGTCCCTTGCTCCCGCCGAGGTGATAGCAAGGGACCTTTGCTGTCGTTTTGAAGTGAAGCCGCAGGTCAGGCGTCGTGCCCGGCCAGCAGCGGCGGGCCGAGCACGAACTCGGGGTCGACCTGGGCGGCCAGGTCTTCGCCGGTGCGGCCGTTGCCCCAAGCCCGCGCGTTGCGCAGGTGGAACTCCACGCCCTGGCGCTGGTAGCGGCCCCAGTCGCGGCGCTCCGCGTCCACGGCGGCGAGCATCGCGCCGAGCGTTTCGAGGTTGTGCGGCTCCAGCTCGCTGATCGGCCGCGCGGTGCCACGCTCGGCGGCACGCACGTGCCGTGAGCTCGCCATCCAGCCGAGCAGCGCGTCGCCCGCCTGCTCGCGCAGGAACTCGACGTCCTCGGTGTCGGCGACCTTGTTGCCGACCACCATCAGCCGGACCCCGAAATCGCGCGCGTAGTCCGCGTACTGCCGGTACACGCCGACGCTGCGAAGCGTCGGTTCACAGACCAGGAACGTCACGTCGAACCGGGTGAACAGACCGGACGCGAACGCGTCGGCGCCCGCGGTCATGTCCATCACCACGTACTCGCCGACGTCGTCGATCATGTGATTGAGCAGCAGCTCCGCCGCGCCGACCTTCGAGTGGTAGCAGGCGACGCCGAGGTCGTCCTCGTCGAACTGCCCGGTCACCCCGAGCCGCACGCCGCCGAAGTCACGGAAACAGGCTGCCGAGATCGGGCTGTCCTCGAACGGGGTGACCAGTCGTGAACCGCGGCCCGGCGGGGTGGTCTTGATCATCGCGGCCGCGTTGGAGATCAGCGGGTTGTCCCCGCGCAGGTACTCCTTGATCAGCGCCATGTTGTCGCCCAACGTGGGCCACGACAGCGCTTCTTCCTCGCTGGCGCCCAGCGCCACGGCGAGGTGCTGGTTGATGTCGGCGTCGATCGCCAGCACCGGCTTGGCGGCGTCGGCCAGGTAGGACGTGAACAGCGACGCCAGCGTGGTCTTGCCGCTGCCGCCCTTGCCGACGAACGCGATCTTCACGGCGAGGCCTTTCTGCTACTGAAGATGGTATCGGTTTTCATTACAGGTGTGCGTAACGTACACCCGACCGGCCCGCACCCGAACGGGCGATCCGGCGGGGCACATCGGGATAAGGTTGGGTGGTGCCTCCACTCGTGATCAGGACCCACGTGGCCGGGGGTGACTTCGGTCGCCTGCGTGCCGAGTTCGTATTGCCGGAGTCGTTCGGCCCGGACGTCCTCGCCGAGGCGGAGGCCGCGGTGGTCGACCCGCTCGAGTCGGCCGGTGGGCGCGAGGACGCGACCGATCTGCCGCTCGTCACGATCGACCCGCCCGGCGCCAAGGACCTCGACCAGGCGATGTTCATCGAACGCGCGGGCGACGGGTTCCGCGTCCACTACGCGATCGCCGACCTGGCCGCGTTCGTGCCGCCCGGCGGCGCGCTGGACAAGGAGGCCCGGCGCCGCGGGCAGACGCTCTACCTGCCCGACGGCAACGTCCCGCTGCACCCGCCGGTGCTGTCCGAGGGCGCGGCGAGCCTGCTGCCCGGCGAAATCCGGCCCGCGGTGCTGTGGACCATCGACGTCGACGCGACCGGCGAGCCGACCTCGACCCGCGTCCGCCGCGCGCTGGTCCGCTCGACCGAGCAGTTCGACTACGAGACCGTGCAGGCCTCACTCGACGCGGGTGATCCGCATCCGTCGGTGGCCGCGCTGCCCGACCTCGGCAGGCGGCGGCGGGAGCTGGCGGTCCGCCGCGGCGCGGTCGAGCTCCAGCTGCCCGAGCAGGAGATCAGCGGCGATCCCGACAGCGGCTGGGCGCTGATCCGGCGCCCGCGCAACGACGTCGACGCGTGGAACGCCGAGATTTCGCTGCTCACCGGCATGGCCGCGGCCAAGATCATGATCGAGGCCAAGATCGGCGTGCTGCGCACCCTGCCCGCCCCCGAGACCGAGGCCGTCGACTGGCTCCACCGCTCGGCCCACGCGCTCGGGATCGAGTGGCCGGCCGGGGCGAGCGTGTCGGAGTTCCTCGCCACGCTCGACCCCGGGCAGCCGACGTCGATGGCGCTCTACGCCGTCACCACGCGCCTGCTGCGCGGTGCCGGGTACACCTCGTTCGACGGTGAGCTCCCGGAGTTGACTACGCACGCCGGGATCGGCGGCGCGTACGCCCACGTCACGGCCCCGATCCGGCGGCTGGTCGACCGCTTCGCGACAGAGATCTGCCTGGCCGTGAGCGCCGGTCACGAGGTCCCGGACTGGGTCCACGCCGCACTGACGACGGTGCCGGAGCTGATGACGGCCTCGGACACGCTCGCCGCGAAGGTCGAGCGCGCGTGCATCGACCAGGTCGAGGCTTGGGTGCTCGCCGAGCACGTCGGCGGCGAGTTCGGCGCGGTCGTGCTCCGCGCGGACGAGACCAAGGCGGAGATCCTGGTCGAGGACCCACCGGTGATGGCGAAGTGCGCCGGCGAAAAGCTGCCCGAAGGCGAGCGCGTCACCGTCCGCCTCACCGCGGTGGACGTCGACAAGCGCAAGGTCTCGTTCGAGCGCGCATGACACCCCTGCTCGACGACCTGGGCGAGCCGGTCCCGCTGACCGGACCGGCGGCCCGCGTCGTGTCGCTGGTGCCGTCGCTCACCGAAGCCGTCGAGATCAGCGCCCCCGGACGGCTCGCGGGCGTGACGGACTACTGCACACATCCGTCCACTTTGGAGGCCCCCCGCGTCGGCGGTTCGAAGTACCCCAAGGTCGACGAGGTGCTCCGGCTGGCGCCGGACCTGGTGCTGGCGAACTCGGAGGAGAATCGCCCCGAGGACGTGGAACGCTTACGCGCCAACGGAATCCCGGTCTGGGTGATGGCCGCCCCGGCGACCGTTCCCGCCGCGCTCGGCTCCCTGCGCCGGATCCTGACCCAAGCCTACGACCTGCCCGAGCCGGAGTGGCTGGTCGAAGCCGAAGAGGCCTGGCGGGAGACGGCGCCGGTGCGCTTCCACGCCGTCGTGCCGGTGTGGCGCAAGCCGTGGATCGTGCTCGGCCGGGAGACGTTCGGCGGCGACGTCCTGCACCGGCTCGGCGTCGAGAACGTGTACGCCGAGCACGAAGACCGTTACCCGCGGCCAAAACTACCCGAACTCCAGGCACATTTCCCGGCCGGTGACGCGGACCTCCTCGTCCTCCCGGACGAGCCCTACGAGTTCACGGCGACCGACGGCCCGGAGGCCTTCCCCGGCGCTCGCCACGTCCTGGTCTCGGGCCGCTACCTGACCTGGTACGGCCCTTCCCTGGTCGCCGCTCACACCACCCTCACCCACCTCATCAACGACCTTTGACGGGAAGTCCCTGAAGGCCACCATGACGGCGTTAAACGCCGTCATGGTGGCCTTCAGGGGCAATCAACTACAGGGTGAGGCCGGTGAGGACGGTGACGCGCTCCTCGGTGAAGTCCGCCATCGCGGCCGCGGGTCCTTCGCGACCGACGCCGGAGTCCTTGACGCCGCCGTAGGGCATCTGGTCGGCGCGGAAGCTGGGGACGTCGCCGATCAGCACGCCGCCGACCTGCAGCTTCGCCGACAC
>NZ_JAYMZS010000154.1:0-17055 GCF_035828755.1 Amycolatopsis sp. H20-H5
TGAATGGGTCTTTCAGGACAATTTTTGGCCTGAAAGACCCTTTCATGACACTTCACATCGCGGCGGTGGTCAGGACTGGTGCATCGCCGCGTCGTGCGCGAGCCCGGGACCCTGCGGGACCCTCGCCATCAGGGCGGCGGGGACCCGGACCGGGGTGACCCCGGCGAAACCGAGGGTGTCCAGCACGTTCGGTTCGGACAGTGGGTACGCGCGGCCCATGTCGGTCACCACCGCGAGCGTGCCCGCCGGGGCGTCGCCGCTGGGCAGCACCTCGACCACCGCGGCCCAGCCGGGTGGCACCAGCACCCGGTCGGCCAGCGCGACGCCGCCAGGGGTCCGGCGCGGGGTCGCGGTCATCATCGCCGCCGGTGGCAGCGTGGCGTCGACACTGACGCGGGGTACGAACGAGCCGGAATCGAAGGTCAGGCAGACCGGGCTCGCCTGGCTCGCCGCGGTGACGAACCGGGGGCGGGCCGCGGGCGGGTCGTCGTCGGCGGCCGGGGGCGCCGCCGTCTGGTGGGCGCCGGTCACCTCGATCGGGCTCAGCTTCACCGCGTACGGGTCGCCCCCGCCGTAGGCGCGCGTGGTCGGGCCGTACGCGCGCTGGATGTCGTACTGCAGCTCGGTGATCGGCCGCAGCGTGGCGGTCTCGGCGAGGTAGTACTGGGTGCCGCCGGAGGTCTCCAGCACCACCAGCTGACCCGCCTGCAGGCTGGGACGGCCCGGTACCGCGGTCGACGGCTTGCCCGCGTCCGGCACCGCGATCGGGCCGATGGGCGCGCCCGCGGGCAGGACGTCGACCGCCGCCGAGCCGACCTTGGTCACCGGCACCGAACCGAGTGCCAGCCCGACGGTGACGGTGTCGCCCTCGCTGATCCGGTGCCGGTAGCCATTGCCGACGAGGTACTCCTCACCGGTTTCGGGCACCTGTACGAGCAGCGCGCGATCGCCGAGGGCGTTCGCGGCGGGCTCCTGTCCCACCAGCATCACCGAGGAGTACACCTTGGCGCCGGTGACGTCGGTGTCCGGCTCCGAGCACAGCGTCCAGCCGCTCTTGAGCACGCGGTCGGCGCCGGGGAGCGCGTCCGGGGCGTCCTGGATGCCGATCCGCGGGCCCCTCGGCACGCCGACGAGCGAATCGCGGGACACCGAAGCCGTCGCGGCGTGCTGCCCGAGCGCGAGCAGCGCGGACGCGAAGTTGGCGACCGGGTGCAGTTTCCCGTCGAGATAGACGTACCGGGTGCCGGTCTCCTTCTCCAGCACCACGGACTTGCCGTCCTCCCACGCCCGGTTGCCACCCGGCGAGACGAGCCCGTACACCCCGGCCACAGCGAGCGCGACGACGGCCAGCGCGACCCCGGCGAACGCGGCGGTGCCGGGACGGCGAAACGGTGGCTGCTCGGGATCGGTCTCCCTGGCGACCAGCGCGGAAACCGCGCGCTGCACCAGGAACTGGTGGGCTTGGAGCTGATCGCGTTTCGTCGCCATGTCAGCCCGCCAGCCCGCGCAGGTAGGCGTACAGGCCGAGCACCGCGCACACCACCGGGACGATGGCCAGCACGAGCACGACCTCCAGCAGTTCCGCGTACCTGCCCCAGTAAGGGCTCGCGTCGCGCGTGCTGCGGCGCAGGCCCGCCAGCGCGGCCAGCGCGCCGAGCAGCAGCACCACCGGCCCGGCCACGGTGAGCAGGGTCGCGGGGTCGGCCATCAGCGGGCCGGTCGCCAGGCTCGCCACCCCGGCCGCACACGCCAGCAGCATCGCGACGCGCTGGGCGACCGCGGGATAAAGTCTGGCCCGCAGGCCGAAACCGGCGGTCAGCAGGCAGACCAGGATCAGCTCCGCCGTGCTCCCGCCCCGCACCAGCAGGACCTGACAGGGCACCGCCACCGCGGCGACCCCGGTCACCAGCCCGGTGAGCAGGCCGTCCGCGCGCACGACCGTCGCGTACACCGCCGCGCGGGCGGGCTGCGGATCGTCCCGCAGCAGATCCGCCGTGCCGCGGGGGAGCACCGGCAGCGGCACCTTGGCGAGCCGCAGTGCCAGCGGGGCCAGCAGCGGCGAGAACGCCAGCCCAGCGCCCGCGACGATGGCCGCGGCCCGCGAGCCGGTCAGCGTGTCGGCCGTGCCCAGCCACGCGGCGAGCACCCCGAGCAGCCCGGCCGTGGCCGCGCCCGCGAACACCGCGGCGCGGTCGACCACCCCGAGCAGGCCGATCATCGCGACCAGCAGCACCGCCGCGCTGCCCGCGAGCAGCTGCGGAGCGCCGAGCGTGAGCATCGGCCGCGTCCCGGCGAACAGCAGGCCGCCGCCGAGGAACGCGAACGGCAGCGCGCCCGCGGCGGCGACCGCTCCGGCACCCGCGTCACCGGCCACCCTGGCCAGCACGACCCCGCCGGTCAGCAACGCGGCGGCGGCCGCGAGCGACCACAGCGCGGGACCCGGCCACGGCGGGCCCGCCCGCAGCACGACGACCACGCCGAGCAGGGCGAGTGCGAGCCCGGCGACGAGACCCGCCCACCGGGTGTGGCGAGGCGTCCAGGTGGCGCTCGCCTTGGCGGCGCCCGCCGCGATCGTGGCGACCAGGTCGTCGTACTCCAGCTCGGGCCAGTCCGTCCTGGCGGGGACCAGGTTCAGCACCTCGCCGTCCATGACCCGCTGGGCGGCCAGCGTTCTCGCGCCGTCCAGCACCGAACCGTCGGTACGGCGCAGGATCCAGCCGCCGTCGGCGACACCCTGGTCGGCGAGGTGCTCGCCGGAGTGCCGCAGCAGGCCGGGCAGCAGCTCGGCGATCGGGGACCGTTCTGGCAGGGCGAGGTCTACGCGGCGGGCCGGTGCCGCCACCGTGACCCGCACGAGGCCAATGGTGTGCATGGTGGACTTCCCTGGTGGTGCCGCCTCCGACGGCAACAACCTGCCGAAGGGCCGCCGGGGCACCGGCGACAGACCTACGATGACCCGATGCGAGCCCGGACGGAACCAGGGCGGCAGCTAGCGGACACGGAGGCGGCGGGGTGCACAGCTCGGTGGTGATGACAGTGCCAGACGGGCGATCCGGACCGGTCGGCAGCGGTCCTAACGCGACCGTCTACTCCGGACTCCACGCCGGGGTGCCGGTGGCGCTGAAGGTTTTCCCGGCCCGCTTCGACAAGCGCACGCTGGCCGTGGTCGAGCGGGAACAAGCAGCGCTGGCCGTGATGGCGCTGGCGAACTCGATCCTCCCCTTCCAGGGCGTGGAGCAGCTGCCCGACGGCAGGCACGCCCTGCGGATGGAGCTGTGCCCGCAGTCGCTGACCGCGCTCGTCGGCAGGGTCGGCCCGCTGGTGCCCTCGGACGTCCTCGTGCTCGGCCACGCGGTGGCGGCGGCGCTCGCCGCGGCACACGGCGCCGGGGTGGTGCATGGCGCGGTGAAACCGGCCAACTTGCTCTTCCGGGTTTCCGGGGAGCCGGTGCTCGCGGACTTCGGGGTCGCGCTGCGCCAGTCGTTCCCGCGCGACACCGGGCGTTCGCTCGAGGGCCTCGCGCCGGAGACCCTGCGCACGGACACCCTCGACGAGCGCACCGACCTCTACGGCCTCGGCGCCCTGCTGCACGTCGCGCTGACCGGCCGGCCCCCGCTGCCCGGCCGGTTGGGGGAGCAGCTGGGCGATCGTGTCCTCCGGCTGCTGAGCACGCCGGTCCCGGCGATCAACCGGCCGGGCGTCTCGGTGGAACTGTCCACTTTGGTCGCCCGGCTGCTGGCCTCGGATCCAGCCCACCGCCCGGTGAGCGCCGCGCTGGTCGCCGACCGGCTGGGCGAGATGATCGCCTACAGCCCGGCCGCCCTTCCCGCCCGGCCGCTGCCACTGCCTTTGCCACCGCCACCCCCGCTCGCTTCGCCGCCGTCGTCTGCGCCGTTCCCGGCCCCGCCACTGCCTGCTGCACCACTGCCTGCTGCACCACTGCCACCAGCAACGCAGTCCGCGGCACCACTACCCGCCGCGCCAGTGCCGCCTGCATCGCCGCCTACCGCGCCGTTGCCGCCTGTCGCCGCCGAGTCGCCAGCGCCCGCCGTGTCCCAGGCGCCTGCCCCGCAGACGTCCGCCTCGCAACCGCCTGCTCCGCCGCCGCCTGCGCCAAGGCCACCGGCCTCGCAGCAGCCCGTGTCCCAGCCGTTGCCGACACCTTCTCCGGCGCCTGAGCCGTCCACGGTGCCCTCAGCTGCCCCGCACACGTCCGGACCGTCTACATGGGAGCCACCCTCGGCCGGGCCGACCGCAGTCGACCCTCCTGCTCCGCCGTCCGCTTCCCTGCCGCCGGATCCCGTTCCGCAGGAGTCCACTGTGGATGCCGGGGAGCCGGGGGAGGACTTCGACGACTTCCGGCCCGCGGCGGCCGGTGAGCCGTCCGCGCCGGTGGTCGCGGAGCTTCCCGAGCTCGATGACTTCGGGTCTTCCTACCCGCAGGCTCAGCACCGGCCCGGCCCACCGGCGGCCCCGGCTGCCACGGGGGCGCGGCACACCCGGCGGGCGGTGCTGGTCGGCGGGGGTGCCGTCCTGTGCGTCGCCGGGATCGCGCTGGTGCTGATCCTGGGCAGCCGGCCCGACGTGCTGCCGGTCACGCAGGGCGCCGCGCCGCCCAGCTCGGTGGCCTTGCCGCCGAGCCCCACCGCTCCGGCGGTGCTGCTGGAGCTGGCGCCGCCGACCGACCTCGGCAACCAGATCGCGCTGAGCTGGACCAGTTCGCAGACGATGGACTACGCGGTGATCGTCGCCGGCGAGGGTGAGCCCAACCACGTGGTGATTGCCCAGCGTGACAGCGCCATCAAGGTCCAGGTCGACCCGGTGCGCAAGTACTGCTTCCAGGTCCAGGCCACTGACGGCCGTCAGGTCTTCGAGAGCCCGCCGAAGCCGGTCCGCGGCGCCGTCTGCCACTCGTAGCCCGACCGGTCGTACCGGCTGGTACGTACCGATGTGATGGGTGCCACAGCGGTTTCGTACCATTGGGTGACGGGTTGAGACGTGGCTCTCCACCGAACGTGTGAAAGATTCGAATTGGCGATTCATTTGGGGTCACGGGGCGTTAGTTGTAAGCGAAGATCATTAGACACCACTGCGGGGAAGGGTAGGACCATGAGCAACGAGCACAGCGTCACTCAGGCGACGATCGTCTTCGGACTGCGAACCTTCGGGTCGAGCCCGTTGCCCGTGAACGCCGACCTCGAGTACGACTCGGAGGACCCGTACGCCATCGTCGTGGCCTACCACGCGGGCCGGGGCACCGTCCGCTGGCTGTTCGGCCGTGACCTGCTCGCGGACGGCCTGCTGGCCCCCACCGGCGACGGTGACGTCCGGGTGAGCCCGGCCACCGACGACTCGCTGGTCGTGTTCGAGTTGAACGCCCCTGGCGGCTCCGCGGTGCTGGAGGCCCCGGCGCAGGAGCTCGCGGCTTTCCTCGACCGCACCTACGACCAGGTGCCCGCCGGTGAAGAGGCCGAGTGGTTCGACTTCGACGAGGAACTGACCAAAATGGCGTTCCGGGACTGAGCTCCTCCAACCCCGTCAAACGGGTTTGCGGGCCTCGATGAGGAACCGCGGTAGCTCCGGGACCCCGCGAGCACCTCACCGCCGCCCGTCTGGATGTCCAGCGCGGCCGACGCCTTCGCCATCCGCTCGCCCATCGCCCGCTGGTAGCCCCACGAAGGCCGCTGCTCAGTGGCCCGCCCGTCGAGCCAGTAGAAGTCCCAGCCGTCCACCGAAACGGCCTCGGTCACCAGCTCTTCGAACGTGCGTGTCATGGCCGTGATCGTTCCAGCCGAGCAGGTGCTCGGCTACCGGATATCACTCACCCTGAGCGGGCACGCCCGGCGGTACGCCCACGTCGATCCGCGTCAGCTCGTTGAGCGTTTCCACCGAGAGGTCCCCGGCCACGGTGAACACGGTCTTCTGCTGCGTCTGGATGCGCTCGTCGACCAGTTTGCTCAGCTCGAAGGCGAGCCTGCCGGTCTGGCGGACGGTTTCCTCGTCGACCTGGGGGAGCACGGCGGAGGTGAGCATGATGCCCTCGGCCTTGCCCGCTTCCGACTGCGCCACGCCGACGGTGAACGCCTCGCGCGGGTTCACCGAGCCGTCGACGAAGTGCGTGCGAAGTTTGCCGAGCAGGGCGTGCCATTGCACCACTTCGCCCTTGAGCTCGGTGGCGGCGAGATCGGTCACCTTCAGGCCCATCCCGCGTTCGCCGGGCCGGAAGCACCGCGCGTAGGAGTTGAGCGCCGCGACCCACAGCGCCTCCACGGTGAGGGTGTCGCGCGCCGGCCCCCGCGCCAGCTCGGCGAGCAGCCGCTCACAGCACCGGAGGACGAACTGGAGGTCGTCGAAGATCGCGGCGAGGTCGGCCAGCGCCAGCGCCACCGGGCTCCGGAGCTCCCGTGCGGTCAAGGGCGGTGCCGCACCTGGGGTCTGGGACATCCCGGGACGCTCCTGTCATCGGCCGTCGGCTGACTGCCCGACAAGGAGATACCCGAATCCGGCTCGCCGCGGTCTCAAATTGCGACAGTGTCAGCGGGTTGGCGGTCGAGCGGGAAGCGGGCGCGCACCCGGAAGCCGCCGTCGGCGGTGGGGCAGGTTTCGAAGCTGCCGCCGAGCAGGCGCGCCCGCTCGGCCAGCCCGGTCAGCCCGTTGCCGCCCGAGGGCAGGTCCGAGCCGCACCGGGCGCCCGCCCGGTCGTTGCGGACCTCGACCTTGAGCGCGTTGTACTCGCCCTGGACCCGGATGGTGGCCGTCGCCCCCGGTGCGTGCTTGTGCATGTTGGTGAGGCATTCCTGCACGACCCGGTAGGCCGCCGCCGACACCTGGCTCGGCAGGTCCGCCGGAATCCGCTCCACGGTGAGGTGCACCGGCACCGCCGAGGTCCGGACGAGCTGGTCGAGCTCGTCGAGGCCGTGCCGCGCGTCGTCGCCGGGGCCGGAGCGCAGCACGCTGACCAGCGACCGGAGTTCTTCCAGCGTCTTCGTGCTGAGCTGGCGGATGACCTGTGCGGTCTGCTGCGTCCGGGCGTCGGTCGTCTGGACCTGCAGCGCTCCGGCCTGCATGGCGATCAGGGTGATCTGGTGCGAGACGACGTCGTGCATCTCGCGGGCGAGGCGGGTGCGTTCCTCCGCGCGGGCCACGTCGGCGTTGATGAGCCGCTCACGGTCACGGCCGGCGGCGAGCTCGGTGAGCTTCTCGGCGAGTTCCGTCCGTGCGCCGATCAGCAGGGCTATCGCGATCGGCATCCCGGCGACCAGCACACCGTAGATCGCGTCGAGGACGTGATCGCGCCAGTCCAGCTGGACGAAGTCGGTCAGCGGCCATTGCACGAACCGGCCGGTGAACACGAGTGTCGCGCCCACCCAGGTCTGCCACCGTGTCTGCTGCCGGACGGCCAGCACGCCGAGCGCGATCATGGGGGCGAGTTCCGACCAGCCGGCGAGGAAGCCGGGGATCGTGCCGATGAGTGCGAGGAACGGGAACCGCCTGCTCGCGGTCAGCGCCAGGCAGGCCGCGCCGGACAGGTAGATCGAATAGGTAGGCGCCTGGCTGGGGATATGGAGCCACACGTCCAGTACGGCCAGCACCCCGGCGACCGTGACGACGGCGTAGTTCATCAGCGCCGACCACTCGATGTTCGCGAACCTGCTGCTCGTCCTGGCGCCTCGAACCCGGGTGACGGCCCCGGCGCCGGGGTCGCCGACCGAGATCCGTGGCAGGGACAGTCCCTCTGTGGTCATCGTCGGACCTCACTCATAGTGTGTCTTTGATGGTGAGATGTGTTTGAAAGCCGATCCGTACGCGCATCAGCAAACAACTTTGCAGACGCTAACGAACTACCCGGCTCCGGTGGTTAGTTTCACCCGTCCCGGACTGGTTGGCACCAAAGTGAGCCCTGAATGACCCATTTGGGTTAGTCAACGTGACGCATGGTAACACGTGGTGTGCAACATGTCAGCAATTCGTGCCGGTCTCGCTGGCTCGTGACGGCTGAGGCCTCGCGACCCGATTTTGCACACTTCGCAACGTCCCGGCATCGACATGCGCGGACCGTTTTGCGGGCGCGCGGAGTGGGTGTCGTCTCGGGAGCGGCGGATTTCACTGTGCTGGGACGACTGTCCGGAAACAATCCGTACAACGGTACGTATCCACCCCTACTAAAAGCGGGCCGTGGATGGCGAGCGCTCGAAAACAAGCGCCAGTGCGGCCTCGTTTAAGTCCCTTGTGGACGGGAAAGCCCGTCTCCGCTTCATCCGGCGGAGACGGGCTTTCCCGTCCGTGACGGTGGTGGGGTTCAGCTCGTGGTGAAGGGAAGCAGCTCCGCCAGTGGCATCTCGGCGATGTCCGCCGCGGGCCGGGAAACGTAGAGCTCGGTGTGGTAGAAGCCGGTCATCTCCTTGCCTTCGGGACTTGTGCCCAGATAGGCGAGGTCTTCGAGTGCGTGGCGCTGTTCCTCGGCGTCGCTGAACCGGCGCTGCAGGAAGGTCCTGGTGGTGACCTTCTCGGTGACGAGACCGAAGCGGCGCAGTCCGTCGGCGATCTCCTGGTAGGGAACGGTCCGCAGCACGAACGCGGCGACCCAGGCCGGTCGGGGCATGCAGTCGAGGAGGCGTTCGAAGGTCTGGGCACCGATGTAGCCCACCCCGCCGGTCACGGTGATGAGCTGGGTGTCCGCCACGGCCGCCCGCAGCGCGGAGCTCGGCGCGGCGAGCTCGAGGTTCTCGGCGAACCCCTCGTCGAGCATGCCGGCGTCGACGGCGTAGGAAACCGCGTTGGCGGCGGCGTCGATGCCGACCGAGCGCACGACGCCGGATCGGCGTCGCGCCCGCCGGAAGAACTCGCGGTCCGTGGCCAGGAGTTCCGTCGGCGACAGCCCGGCCGCCGGCTCGGCGCAGTAGCGGGCGTAGAGCTCGTGCAGGGTGAGGTCGTGGTTGAGCAGAGTCGCGTTGATCCCGTACGAGCAGCACAGGTCGACGACGGCGCCGCCGGTGTTCCCGCGCTTGTCCAGCAGGGTGCGGAAGACGGCGTTGGCGTGGTGCGGGATCTGGTAGTCGAGCGGGTCGAGTGTCCGGAAGTACGACCGCGGATCGGGACTGTCGTAGATGTCGTCGAAACTGGTCTTGCCGAGCAACGCGGGGCGAGTGGTGTCCGTCCTGTGCGCGGGCATGTGCGGATTCCTTCCCTCTGGACAAGGTCGACTCCGGTTCACCGTGTCAGGTCCCGACCACCGTGTCTGTACTGGCGGGTTTGGGTCCGGGCCACAAGACGGCCCTGTCCGGCCCCGCTCCCGTCACCACCGGCCATGCCGGGCCGTCGCCGGTTCCACCGCGATCGCACCGCGCTGACCAGCCACTATCGACCCCCGGTCGAGGTACCGCCCCACGCCGGACGACGCAGGCGGAGGCAATGCCGTTCGGGTCGCGCCCCGGAGAGGTGAAATCTTCCGGTTATCACCCGAATGCCAGCGGACCGCCGGGGGCGCCGGGTTCGCGGTGAGTAGCGTCGGTGGGAGACACGGCGCGCGGCACGGAGCAGGGAGCGACCTCGATGGACGGAATTCCGCTGGCGGCGGACGTGGCTTTACCCGGCTGGGTGAGCACGGTGATCAGCGTGGCCTCGGCCGTGTTCATCGCCGTCATCCTGCTGCTGTTCTTCCTGCGCCGTCGCAAGGACCGCTGAGGGGCCGATCAGCCGTTGACGGACCCGTAGAGCCGCTGGATGTCGTCGTCGAAGTACGCGCTGTAGGACACGTCCGGCGAGTCGCCGCCGAGCTGGTAGCCGCCGATCACGCCGACGACGGTGCCGTGCCCGGTCGAGGGGTCGGCACCGGTGACCCAGGGGCCGCCGCTGGTGCCGTCCGGGAAGCCCGCGCAGGCGATGCGCTGCTGGTAGGCGTCCGACTGGGTCGTGGCGTTCCGGCAGACGACCGGCGAGTTCGAGGTGTCGGGGTAGCCGGTGAGCGTCACCTGATTGGTGAACCCCTGGCTGATCCCGAGCTGGTTGGCGCCGGTGAGGCTCTCCACGGTGCCGGGGTTGCCGTCTTGGCGCACGGTCAGGAACGCGAAGTCGAGATCGGGGTCGGCCGAGGAGGACCAGCCGTCCGCGACGACGGCGCCGGTGACCGTCCACCGCCCGAACGGTTCGACCCCGTCGTGATAGCCGGGCGCGAACGAGAGCCCGGTGCGGTAGCCATCGCCCGAGCCGCCGTTGACGCAATGCGCCGCGGTCAGCACCAGGTCGCCCGCCGCGCTGTGCACGACGCTCGCGCTGCAGAAATGGCCGGTGCCGTCGAACAGGGCGCCCACCGCGGGGTCGGCGCCGAGGAGCTTCGGCGCGGGCTTGCCGGTGGTGTCCGCGGTCGTGTCCACCGGCTCGGTCACCGTGGGGGAACCAGTGCTGGAACCAGTGGTGGCACCGGTGTCGCCGCTCGCTTCGACGGGGGTGTCCGGGGCGTCGCTGGCGGCCGCGCCGCCGGTCCCGAGGACCAGCAGCGCTGAAGTCACGACCGCGGCGGTGGCGCGGAGAACGTTGATCGGCACGTGTTCAGATCAGCACGCCCCGCCCGGATTGGCATCTTGTGGAGCCGGATCCACAGCAACCTCACAGCGCCTCACAAGCTGTACCCAGGTTCGCGCTCAGGCGTGCTCGACCAGCCTGCGGTGCAGTTCCGTGGTGAGCACGTGGATCTCGCGGGTCAGCTGCGTGTTGGTCTTCAGCTCCAGTTCCTGTTCGGCGAAATCGTGATCCGCCTTGGCCTGCTGGAAGGCCGCCGCGCGGTTCTGGCCGATCATCACGAACGTCGAGAGGAAGATCGCCTCGAGCGACACCACCAGCGTGAGCGTCGGCCACGGACTCGCCTCGACGAGCAGCATCCACAGCGCGAACCCGGCGATGTGCAGGTACACGAACAGCATCGAGCCGGCGAACTTCGTGATCTGGTCGGCGACCTTGAGCTGGAGGCTGGCCGTGCGGCGCTCGCGCATCTTCACCACGACCGGGTGTTCCGCGTGGCTTTCGGGTCGGGTCATCGGGTCTCCTCGGGGAAACAAGCGGGCGGTCATCTCCGGCCGGACCCTACTCACGGCAAGTCCACAGCGATCCCTCAGCCGTTTCACATGCCCGGCGGTGAAACTGGGAGGTGGAAGGGAGCGGTCATGAGCGCTGTCATCGCTTTGGTGAGTCTGGTCCTGCTGCTGTTCCAGCTCGTCCTGATCGCCCGCCTGGTCTTCGACTGGGTCGGCGTGCTGTCGCCGGGCGGAGCGGAGTGGGTCTTGCGTGGCCGCGGTTTCACACACGCCGTGACGGAGCCGGTGCTCGCGCCCGTGCGGCGGGTGCTCCGGCCGGTCCGGCTGGGCTCGATGTCGATCGATCTCGCGTTCACCGTGGTGTTCGTACTGGTCGTGTTCCTGCGCGCGATTCTGTAGCGTCGGAGTTTCCCTGCGGGCGCGGCCGGTCCCGACGCCCTAGACCTGACTGCCCCTGAAGGCCACCATCACGGCGTAAAACGCCGTGATGGTGGCCTTCAGGGGCACTTTCCGGTTAGTGGTGACTGCCGTTGGTCACGGCACCGGTTTTCGGGTCCAGGGGGAGTTTGCCCGCCCGGGGGCGCCAGAAGTCGAACATGTTCCACAGGCCGTTGGCGCGGCTGTCGAACGAGGAGTCGCCGACCTTTCCGGTGAACCAGTTGTCCTCGACGAACTTCAGCACCGAGGTCTGGTCGGTCTGGGTGTGGTCGACGAAGTTCACCTTGCTGTACGGCGAGACGACCAGCAACGGGAGCCGGGGTCCGTACCCGCAGCGGTCGGCGTACCCGCCGAGGCTCGCCGGCTTGGCGGTGCAGACGGCCTTGTCCTGGGCGGGGTCGGCGGAGCCGTTGGTGATCAGGGAGTTGACGTGGTCGTACCAGCCGTCCGAGTCGTCATAGGCCAGGACGACGGCGGTGGAGCGCCATTCCGGTGACTGCTGGATCTTGTTGATCTCGCCGGTCACGAACGCCTGCTCGTCGAGCGGGTCGGAGTATCCGGCGTGGCCGTCCTGGTACTCGGGGGCCTTGAGGAAGCTGACCGCCGGCATCGAGCCCGCCTTGAGCGAGGCGTCGAAGTCCGAGGTGTCGTACTGGTGGTTCGCGCGGTCCGTCTGGCCGATGGCCTCGACCGACGTCGGCGCGAGGTGCTTCGGGTTCGCGGTCGACGGGTAGTACTGGAACGGCTCGTGGTGCGGGCTGTAGTCGACGGAGGCGTTGCCGCCGACGTTCGTGTGCGTCTGGCCGCAGACCGCGTAGCCGTTCGCCGTGCCGGTCGGCCGGAAGCCGCCCTGGAACCAGCCCCAGGTGACCCGGCGCTGGTTGAGCAGGTCGCCGATGTTGCGGCCGTGCATCGTGGCCAGGTTGTCCTTGCTCGTGTGGTTCTTGCCCGAGCAGTCGTCCCAGGCCGGGTCCGGGTCGTTGATCACCGTGCCGACACCGTTCTGGTCCGGCGAGACGACCGCGTAGGCGTCGGTCTTCGGCTCATGCGTGACCGGGTCCAGCGCCTGCGCCCCGTGGGTCTGACCGGAGATCAGGTTGAGCGCGCCCGGGGTCGACGGCCCGAAGGTGGTGTTGTAGGAGTTGTCGCTCAGCGCGTAGTGCTGCGCGTAGTTCCACATCCCGGTGACGGTGTTGCCGTCGTAGTAGTCCATCACCAGGCCGGGCTCGCCGTACAGCACCGGCTGCCCGGTGCACTTGTCCGTCTCGGTGTTCTCGACGAACTTGTCCATCTTTCCGCCGTTGACCGCGGCCTGCTCGTTCTTGTAGTTGTGGTTCTGGTCGCAGGTCAGCGCCTGCTCGTGGGTGAGCCGCTTCGGGTCATAGGCGTTCGGGTTGTCCGTGAGCAGCTTGCCCTTGAGCCCGTTGACCTCCGGGGTGTGCCGGGCGGCCTGGAACGGCGTGCCGTCGGTGTTGGCGGCCTTCGGGTAAGTGCCGAAGTAGTGGTCGAACGAGATGTTCTCGCCGAAGATCACCACGACGTGCTTGATCGGGGTGGCGGTGGGAAGCCAGTCCGCGCGCTGCAGGTGCAGCGGCTGCGCGGCCGCGCTGCCCGCGGCCGAGCCGGTGACGACAGCCAGCAGCGCGGCGGTGGCCAGCGCCCCCGCGCCGAGTGTCCGCCTTCGGCCGTGCCGTCGGCCGGATCGTGTGTCCACTGTGTCCTCCTGATCGATGAACCTGTTGGTGGGAGCGGGTAGTGCGGCGGAAGCTCAGGCCAGCATGGCCCGGCCGTAGTGGTCTTCGGGCCCGGTGACCCCGGGCAGCGCGAAGAAGTAACCCCCGCCGAACGGGGAGATGTAGTCGACCAGCGGCTCGTCGGCGAGCCGGGTCTGGACGGCCTCGAACTGGCGCTCGAGGTCCTGCTGGTAGCAGCTGAAGATCAGGCCCATGTCGAGGTTCCCGTTGACGTCCACGCCCCGGTCGTAGTTCACCGACCGCCGCAGGATGCGGCCGGCGTCGGTTTCCGGGATGCGGGGGTTGGCCTTGCGGATGTGGCTGGTCAACGGGATCACGGTGCCGATCGGGTCGTCGGCGTAGCGGGGTTCGTCGTTCTCGGCGGCGCCGTCGAGCGGGGCGCCGGTGTCGCGCCGCCTGCCGAACATGTTCTCCTGCTCGGAGAGCGAAACCCGGTCCCAGAACTCGACGAGCATGCGGATGAGCCGGATGACCTGGTAGCTGCCGCCCGCCGCCCAGGCCGGTTCCCCCGCCGCTGCCGGTGTCCACACGAGACGGTCCATTTCGGACGCGTCGGTGACGTCGGGATTGGCCGTGCCGTCCTTGAACCCCATCAGGTTGCGTGGGGTCCCCGACGGCCGCGGCGGCGAGGCGAACCCGGTGAGCTTCCAGCGCGGCTGCATCCCGCCGCGGGTGGCGCGGGCGAGGTCGCGCAGCGCGTGCAGGACGGTGTCGGGCGCGCTCGCCGAGAGCGTCAGGCTGAGGTCGCCGTGACACTGCGCCGGGTCGAGCGCGTCGTTGGGGAACGTGGTCATCGGCTTGAGCTTCGCCGGTTTCTTCGCGCCGAGCCCGTACCGCTGGTCGAACAGCGACGCGCCCACCCCGACGATCACCGAGAGGTCGCCGTCCGGGACGACCGGCCCGAGCACCCCGGAGTCGGCGGGGGGAGCGGTGATGCCCAGCGAGGCCGGGGCCCCACCGGAGGTCAGGAACCGCGCACGGTCGGTGATCGCGCGCAGCAGCTCGGTCAGCTCTGCCCGGTTGTCCGCGATGACGTCGAACGAGGCCACGATGCTCTGCGACGGCGGCGTGCGCAGGATGCCCGCCTGGTGGGGGCCGTGGAACGGGACGGAGGCGGTGTCTTCGCCCGCCGCGCTCGCCGACACGGCCGTGACGGCTCCGGCGCCGACCGCGGCCAGGCCCGCCCCGGCCATCGTCCGGCGGAGGAAGGAGCGCCGGGGGAGATCCGCGGCCATCAGGTCCGCCTCGGCTGGGCGATCGCCGCGATGGGGGCGAGCTGCTCGGTCAGCTCGCCGATGGCGCCGTTGAGCGCCTGGCGATGCTTCTGGTCGAGCTGCGCGACGGGCGTCCAGCCGCCGTCGGGCCGGTGGGCGGAGTCGAGCGCGGTCTGTGTGCGGCCCAGCCAGGCATCCACAGTGGACAGTCCGGGGAATCTGGGCGTCAGTACTGGACGCAGGACGTCCAGTACCGCCCTGGTGCCGTCCAGGTTGGCCCGCGCGGTCGCCAGCGTGGTGCCACTGCCGTAGTCGGTGCGGCCGGTGAGTTCGAACTGCAGCGCGTTCTCCATGATCTCGTGGGCCCGCAGGCCCAGGTCGTTGCCATCGATCTGGCTGCCGCCGAAGGAGTCCCGTAGCTTGCGGGCGTCGGTGTCGATCTGCGCGGCCACCGCGGTGAGCGCGGCCATGTCCTGGTCGTGCCAGAGCCCGTACTCCAGCCGGTGGAAGCCGGTGAACCCCGGATCGGCCGCGCCGCCGGGCAGTCCGTCGGTGGTCCCGTTGAGCGCGCCGTCCGAGTCGCCGAACGCGTTGTAGGCGGCGCCGAGCCGCTCGTAGGACAGGTGGGCGGTGAGCCAGGCTGTGCGGCTCACGGCGCGGTCACCCGTGCCGACGGCGGCCTTCAGCGCGGCGGTGTCCCGCACGAGCGTGTCCAGCCCGGTCGTCACGTGCTGGTGGTAGGTCTTGAGCGGGCCGAGCAGCTCGCCCGCGGTCACCGGCGTCACGCCGGGGCTCGCCTGCGCCGTGCCGCCGGTGACGGTCGCGACCGGGCCGACGATCGCTTCGGTCTCCTCGGGCAGGCACCGGAAGGCGTACCGGCCGTTGCCCAGCGTCACCTGCAGTGGCCGCGTGGTGCCCGCGCCGAGTCCCTCGACCTCGCCGTAGACCACCCCGGTGACCGGATCGATCAGATCGGCTTCGGCGGTCACCGAGCCCGTGTTGTGCATCAGGAACGTCTGCTGGCCGGGTCTGGGCTCGGCCCAGCCCGTGCCGCAGTCCGAGCGGGACACCGCGATCTCGGGGTCACCGGCGATCGCGGTGTCCGGCCACAGCGCGACGACCAGTCCCGCGACGGCGACGGCGGCCACCACACCGCCACCCCAGCGGAGCCGTACAGCCTTCCGCACCCGCACGCTCCTCCACGCCTGCCCATTCGCCACTCGAATGGGCTACTCCGGAGGGGATTATGCGAGCGGAAGGTGAAGAACACCCCGCCTGAGGCACCGTCACTCCGGAAGTTCACCGAATCTTAAGGCGCTGCGGGGTGAATCCTTCAATGCCGGACAGCTGCGTGCGAATAGTCTGGCCGTTTGCGGCATTCGCCCGTTTGGCCGGTCCTGTCCGGTCAGCGCGCTGCTCGGCGGCCCGCTGTTCGTCCGGACGCAGCGCGGCGTGACCCCGACCGCGCTCGGGGAGATCGTCGTGGCCAGGGCGGGCTCCGCGCTCGACACGCTGGCGAAACAGGTGACGGCCGAGGATCCGGGCCGGAAGTCGGTGTACGCCAACCACAAGGGCGGCCAGGACGCGGTATCGAACCACGCGGACCTGAGCGCCTACAACAAGTACTTCGGCTGGTACGACCTGTCGGCCCCCGGGCCCGGCCCCTGGCTGGACAATCTGCACGCCGCGGACCCGGCCCGCGAGATCGGGCTCAGCGAGTACGGCGCGGGCAGCAGCATGTACCAGCACGTGGAGAACTCGACCGTCAAGCCCGCCGATCATCCCGTCGCGGGTGCATCCGGAGGAATACGAGACGCTCGTCCACGAGAACTCCTGGAAACAGCTCGAAACCCGGCCGTACCTGTGGGGCACGTTCGTCTGGAACATGTTCGACTTCGCCGCCGACGGCAGGGCCGAGGGCGACACCCTCGGCCGCAACGACAAGGGCCTGGTGACCTACGACCGGGCTGTCCGCAAGGACGCTTTCTACTGGTACAAGGCGAACTGGACCACCACCTCGTTCGTGCACCTGACCAGCGCCCGCTGGACCGACCGGACCGTCGCGGCCACCACGGTGAAGGCTTACGGCGACGCGGTGGACGCGGTCTCGGTCACCGTCAACGGCGTCGCCGCCGGGCCGCCCACGACGTCGTCCGACCACATCTACACCTGGCCGGTCACCCTGGCGCCCGGCGCCAACGTGGTCACCGTGTCCGGCACCCGGGGCGGTCACGTCTACACCGACACCGCGACCTGGACACTCAAGTCCTGATCTCGATTGTCGCTGAAGGCCACGAGAGGCAGCTTGATCCGCTAGTCGTTGACTGGGCGTGGTTTGTTGCCGGACGCCGAGTGTCGGCGTCCGGCTGGTGGGGCGGTTTCGTCGCCGAGGTGCCCTTAGTGGGGTGGGTCGTGTGCGGTGTTGCGGATGGGTCTTCGTTCCGGGTCCAGCCATTCGGGGGGTAGCCATTCGATGGTTCCGTGGCGTAGCTGGATGTCCCAGCCGCCGTGGTGGATCAGGCGGTGGCACTTTTCGCAGACGAGGCTGAGATTTATGATGTCGGTCGGGCCTCCGGCGCCACCGGGGTTGCTCCAGTGGGTGAGGTGGTGAGCGACGCA
>NZ_JAYMZS010000155.1:0-17025 GCF_035828755.1 Amycolatopsis sp. H20-H5
GGCGAGGACGGTCCTTGCGCACTGGACCGGGCACTACATCTTCAACGTCGACATCACGTCGAACCTCCTTCGATGCATGCTGCTGTACTCATGCGACTTCGTGTCGCACGGCGATGTTGAGCCAGGACCCGTGTTTGGGGGTGTGGTGGATCTCCAGGCGTTGGGCCAGAGAGAAGGCCTCGTCGGGCGCGAAGGCTTCGTAGAGCGAGGCGATGCCGTGGGTGCCCGAGGTTGTCCATGACCAGCACCACGGTCTCGACGTCGGGATAGTCCACGGTCAGTAGTTCCTTTGACCTGACTGGCCCAGTCGACTTTGGTGCGTTGAGCCAGGGCGTGTACGCGACGCCACCCTGGTAGTGGTTCTGTCCACACGAAGATCGAGCAGGTGCCGCACCGGACGTATTCGCTGTCCTGGCAGGCATCGCAGCCTGGGCGGGCGGGGAGCGGGTCGCGGACGTGGCCGAGTAGCTGGAAGGGTTTTTCGTCCCTGCACACGACCGGGCGGGCGGGATTGTGTGGCCGGGCGTAGACGGATAGGACGTCTTCCCTGCGGGCGGCGAACTCGGCGTTCGCTCGTGGCGGGATGTTCCAGCACTTCCTCAGATGAGGGCGCAGTTCCGTTTTTTTTAAGACCCGGCCGATGGTGGAGTGGTCCAGGTTCGGAATGTCCTCGGTGAGTTCGACGTGTTTTTCCAGCAACCGCAACGACCATCGGGCATGCCCCGGTGGCGGTTGTGAGCACGCCAGGGCGATCAGCCGGGCCTCGACCTCACCGGTCACCGGGGACGGCACCGGCGGAAGATCGCGCTTCTTGCGCGAGATCGTGGCAAGGACATCGCCGCCGGTCTCGGCGAACCGCTTGGCGACCAGTCGCAGCATCTCGCCCGAGACCCCGAGCCGGGCCGCGATCACTTCCTTCGCATCGACCTCACCCACCGAGGTGTCCAACGCGAGCAGCACCCGCGCCCGCCTGATCACCGATGCCGAATGCACACCCGTGGTGCTCAGCCGAAACAACTCTTCACGATCCCGCGCCGACAACGTGACCGGCCACTTCAACTCTGAAGACACCACAACCATCCTTGTCCGGCAGGAAAAGACCTGCCAGACAACAGCTTCCCAGCCACACGCACCATAACTAAGCAGCGACACACTACTAGTCTTCGCACACCGTTACTTGGTCCGGGGTGGGTCGTGTGCGGTGTTGCGGATGGGTCTTCGTTCCGGATCCAGCTACGCAGGCGGGATCCATTCGATGATTCCGTTACGCAACCGCATATCCCACCCACCATGATGAAGCAGGTGGTGATGTCTCTCGCAGGCAAGCCCGAGATTGACGATATCCGTCGGGCCTCCGACACCACCAGGATCACTCCAGTGCACAATGTGGTGTGGCGTTGCCCATTTCGGGCCTCGTGAACACCCCGGACCGGTACACCCACGATCCCGGATGATCAACGCCCGGCGTTGCGCCGGAGTCGCCGTCCGGACCGCGCGGCCCAAGTCGAGGACTTCACTGGCACCGTTCAGTACCGCTGGTACGGCTTTCGCGTCGCAGCACATCCGCCGCAATTGACTCACACTCATGGCGCCGTATCCGTCGAGTATGACTATGCCTGCGCGGCGTTCCAGCTCTTCCAGTCCGATCGTCACCGTGACGACGGCCCGTTCACCGGCCTTGACCGGTAGGTCGGGGGAGCGTCCGGCGAGGTCGAAGATCGCCGCCAGCGCATCACCGTGACGCTGCGCCGCCGTCCGCGGATCCCGGTTACCGAACACATCAACCGGATCAGGCTTCGCCAACGGAATCAGCATGTTCTCCGCGAAATGCCCGGCCTCAGGATCAAACTCACCCGAGTACTTCATCCGACCATCACGCGTGAACGAGTAGCGAAACTCCCGGTGGGGCCGGGACAGGTCCCGCTCACGATCCTCCGGCTTCTTGTCCAGCACATCCCAGTACCCCAGCACCCGCCGACCGACCTTCCGGACGGTGGTGGGGATCGCCTGCTGCGACAACTCGACCAGAGTGGCCTCGTGCGCCGCGACCTCCTCCGCCGACACTGAGTCAGGAGCCTGCGAGAGGACGTGCTCGATCTCGTGGGCATGTTCCCGGTTGATCTCGCCGGACTCCAACGCCTTCCGCATCAACGGAAGCACCGCAGTAGCCTGAGCGACACGAGCGGAGGCTTCCCTCTTCGACACCCGCAACGACAGCGCCAGCATCGTCGCCGTGTCACGGAAACCCTTCTCCACAGACAAACCGCGCTTGTCGATGTCACCGACGAGATCCAGCATCCGCGCATACACACGACACAAATCCCGTTCGACAGCAAGAAGCCCAGCAGTCAGCTCCCCATCGGAAAGCTGCCACACCGGCATCATCTCATCGACACTCATACCCTCACTCTACCCGAACATTTGTTCGATTCACCACCCGTTCAGGTACGACTGACCAACTTTTTCCGGCAACGTCAGAAACCCTTACACAATAACAATCTCGTGAAAGAACGGAGGACCACCGCGAGGACACCCGCCCTAGATCCCGGTCGAAAGCCTCAATCAGGACGGGCGCGACCAGTCGTGGCACGAACGACCAAAGTGCTCTCGAGGGTCGGTGTCCACTGTGGCCGGATCATGGGTGAGGCCGACGCCGCGTTCGGCGACCCGTTGCGCAGGGGCGCCGCCGATCACCGGGTCACGCCGCCCCGCGCTCGTCGGCCGATCGCCTGCGTAGCACCGGCCGGGTGATGGCAGGCGGTGTGTAGGACACGTCGAGTGGGCCGATGTCGGTGCCGGGCGGTGCTATCTGGTCGATCCGGTCGAGGAGGTCGTCGTCCAGGGTGATGTGGGCGCCGGCGAGGAGGTCGTCGAGGTGTTCCATGGTGCGGGGCCCGAGGATCGCCGAGGTGACGCCCGGACGGGTCACCGCGAACGCCATCGCCAGGTGGGTCATCGGCAGACCGGCCTCCGCGGCCAGCGGGATGAGCCGTTCGACGACATCGAGGGTGCGTTCGTCGGTCATGTGCTGGGGAACCCAGTGTGTCCGCGCGTTTTGAACCGGGGGCCGGCCCTTGCGGTAGCGGCCGGTGAGCAGGCTCATCCCCAGCGGGCCCCACACCAGCGCGCCCATGCCGTAGCGCTGGCAGGTGGGTAAGACCTCACGTTCGATCCCGCGGTTGAGGATCGAGTACGGGGGCTGCTCGGTGCGGAAGCGTGCCAGTCCCCGTTTCTCGGCCACCCACTGGGCTTCGACGATCTCCGTGGCCGGGAAGTTCGACGAGCCGATCGCGCGCACCTTGCCAGTGCGCATCAGGTCGGTGAGCGCGGAGAGCGTCACCTCGATTGTCGGGGTCGGGGTGGCTGACCTGGTAGAGGTCGATGTAGTCGGTCTGCAGGCGGCGCAGGGGGTTCTCGACCTCGGTGACGATCCAGCGCCGAGAGCTGCTGGCCTGGTTGGAGTCCTCACCCACCCGGCCGTTGACCTTGGTGGCGAGCACGACGTCGTCGCGACGTCCTTTCACCGCCGTGCCGACGATTTCCTCGGACTCGCCGTAGGAGGACACGTCCGCGGTGTCGATGAAGTTGATCCCGGAATCGAGGGCACGGTGGATGATCCGGACACAGTCGTCCTGGTCCTTGTTGCCCACGACACCGAACATCATGGTGCCCAGACAGTAAGGGCTGACCCGGATTCCGGTCCGCCCCAGCGTGCGCGTCTTCATGATGATGCCGTTCCCTTCGATGCTGAATTCGCGGACAGGGCATGATCAGGAAGCGGCGTGGGGGCTGACGACGTCCACGACCCAGGTGATGCCGAAACTGTCCTTGAGCATCCCGTAGAGGGGCACCCACTGCGCCGGCGGTTCCACGACGGTCGAACCCTTGGCGAGCTTCTCCCACAGCACGGTGATCTCCTCGGCCGTGTCCCCGCGCAGCGAGATGAAGAACGGGATCTCGCCCGCACTCCACGACTGGGCAGCCGGTACGTCGTAGGCCATGACGCGGAAGCCGTTCTCGGCGGCGACCTGGCCCCACTTCACCTGCTTCGCCTCGGACGGGTCCTCGACGATCCCCATGTCCTCGTTGGTGATGATCATCAGATCGCCGCCGAACACGGACTGGTAGAACTCGAGTGCTGCGCGGACGTCACCGCGGAAGTTCAGGTGGGTGACGCTGACGGTCATGAGGTGCTCTTTGATACGGGGCGGGGGCTTGCTGACAACCACGACTCTCGCAGGAGAAGAGGTCAGTTTTGGACCTCTTCTCACGGCGCTGTCGACGTCTCGCCCCCTCCGGGCGCACCGTGCGCCGCGATGTCGCCCATCGGGACGCGATACCGTCCTCGCGAATGGGCTAACACTTTGCCTTGCGTTAACCCTTTTCCACAGTGGACAGCGCGTTTGTCGTTGCTTGGTAACGATCCTGGTTCGCGAGCCGACAGAAGTGGCGGCGTGCCAAGGCACGATGGTCTCGTGTGGCTGGTCCGTCGCCGGACCCTGTCCGTTCGAGCAAGGGAGCGCGCAATGCCGCGTAGGCCCCGTCCACTCACCGTCCCCACCATCGGCGTCACCATTCTCGGCGTTGTCGCGCTGAGCCTGTTCGCGGTACCCACCGCCACCGCGCAACCGTTCGGCTTCACCGCGCTCAGCCCCGTCCAGCAACGCCACGTCTCCGGCCTGATGTCCACCGTCCTCAACGGCGAAGACCCCGCCAACATCGCCCGGCGCGCGGCAGCGGGCACCGCCACACCGGCGGCCGCGAGCGCGTGTGTGAACCAGTTCGGCGCGAACGTCAAGGTCAACCAGAACTGCCTCAACCTCACCGACGCGGACCTGCAGGGACGAGGGCAGTCGCAGAACGAGACCTGGGCGGCGGCCGACCCGAACAATCCGCAGCACGTCATCTCCAGCTACAACGACTACCGGCGCGGCGACGGCACCTGTGGCGTGACCTACTCGCTCGACGGGGCCCGCACCTGGGCCGACGCCACCACCCCCAACGGCTTCGTCCGGGGCGCGGACTTCGGCGGCACACCCAGGGAGTACTGGCAAAGCGGCGGCGACACCTCTGTCGCCTGGGACTCCCGCGGCAACGCCTACCTGTCGTGCCAGGTGTTCAACCGCGGCGCGGCGACGTCACCCAACCCCGACCAGTCCAGCGCGTTCCTCGTATACCGCTCCACCGGCACCAACGGGGCGTCCTGGAACTTCACCGGCCGACCCGTCGCCACCCACAACGACACCGCCGGAGCCGGGAACTTCCTGCTCGACAAACAACTGCTGACCGTCGACAACAACGTCCGCAGCCCGTACCGCGACCGCGTATACCTGTCCTGGACCACCTTCGCCGACGACGGCACCGCCTACATCTACGAGGCCTACTCCGCCGACTACGGCGAAACCTTCTCCGCACCGGTCCTGGTCAGCGCCGACAGCGCGCTGTGCCCGAACGGCCTGGGCGCCCCCACCCCGCGGGGACGGTGCACCCAGAACCAGGACTCACAACCCTTCGTCGGCCCCGACGGCGCGCTGTACGTCGTCTACGACAACTTCAACAACGCGCTGACCACACCTACCGACAACCACAGCCAGGTCCTGCTGTCCCGGTCGGCCGACGGCGGGCAGAGCTTCACCGCGCCCGTCCTCGTCTCGACCTACAACGAACTCCCCGACTGCGCCGCCTACCAGAACGGCCAGGACCCCGGTCGGGCCTGCGTCCCGGAAAAGGGCCCCTCGGCCAACTCGATCTTCCGCGCGAGCAACTACCCCATCGGCGCCGTGGACCCCCAGCACCCCCACCGGATCATCGTCACCCACGGCTCCTACCTCAACCGCAACTCCAACGAAAACACCGGCTGCACGCCCGCCGGGATCAACCCCGCGACCGCGCTCAACCTCTACACCGGAGTAAAGACCGGAACCTGCAACAACGACATCGTGCTGTCCACCTCCGACAATTCCGGAGCCACGTTCACCGGTACCGGCACCGACGTCCGGCAGCTTCCCGTGGTGACCACCGGGAACGGACAGGCCCGCACCGACCAGTTCTGGCAAGGAGCCGCGTTCAGCCCGGACGGCACCTTCGCGGTCAGCTACTACGACCGCCGATACGGCTCGGACGAGAACACCGGTTTCTCCGACATCACCGTGTCCACCTCCCGCGGCGGCACCGCCTTCACCCACACCCGAGCGACGTCGGGCAGCATGCCACCACCCACCCAGTTCAACGGCACCTTCTACGGCGACTACGCCGGAATCGCCGTCACCAGCCGCACCGCCTACCCGGTCTGGTCCGACACCCGCCCGGTCGACCTGTTCCTCTGCCCAGGAACCGGCACCCCGGCCAACCCGCCACGAACCTGCCAAGCCGGCGCGCCCAACGCCTCGATCGCCAACGACCAGGACACCTACATCACCGCCGTCGATCTCCACTGACCTGACAAGGACGCCAGCGACCACGACCTGACGGCTGCGGGGTTGCTCGAACGTCTGGCACCCGGCGCGAAAGTGCCCGTTAAGTGCCCATCGAGCCCGCAGGGTTCGAGACAATAAGGAAGGCCCAGGTCGTGTGACCTGGGCCTTCTTGCTCCCCCGCTTGGACTCGAACCAAGAACCCTCCGGTTAACAGCCGAATGCTCTGCCAGTTGAGCTACAGGGGAACGTCGCTCTGCTGTTCGGATCGCTCCGTCCAACGAGAAGAACTTTAGCCCATGCCACCAGGTCGCTGTGAGGTACCCCCCTCTTCCCGAAGGCCACCGCCCGGAGCCGGTTTGGGGGACAATGGAGGCAGGGCAAGATCGACAGGGAGGCGTGGACACGGATGAAGAAGTTCCTGCTGGGCGTGGCCGCGGGCTACGTGCTGGGCGCGAAGGCGGGCCGGGGGCGGTACGAGCAGATCGTGCGGACGTACCGCAAGATCGCCGACCACCCCCTGGTCCAAGGCGGCGCCGGGGTGGCCCGCGCGAAGCTTGGCGAGAAGTTCGGCGGCCGTTTCCAGCGGTGAATCACCCGATAGTGGCAACGAAGAAGATCCGGCGGAACGCGAACCAGGTCGTGCCGTCGCCACGGGGCGGGTAGGCGTCGTCGAGCATCGGGGCCAGCCGGTCGCGGAAGCGCTGCCAGGCCTCCTCGTCCAGTGCCGCCTTGACGGGCCGGAGCGCGGTGCCGGTGATCCATTCCAGCACCGCGTCCGGTCCGGCGAGCCGTTGCAGGTACGTCGTTTCCCACGCGTCGACAGCGCAACCCGCGCCGGCGAGCAGCTCGCCGTAACCCTGCGGGGTGTCGACGGTTTCGTCCTCGCGGAACACGACATCGGCGAGCCGGGGAGCCCACTCGGGCGTCGCGGCCAGTTCGCGGACCAGCGAGTGCGAGGGGGCGGCGAAATTTCCGGGGACCTGGCAGGCGATCACCGCACCGGACGGCAGCTGCGCGACCCAGCGCGGGAGCAGCTCGCGGTGGTTGGGGACCCACTGCAGGACGGCGTTGGAAAGCAGCAGGTCGGTGTCCGGCCGGGGCGTCCAGTCACGGACGTCCACCACCTGGGCGTCGAGGCCCCTGCCGCGGGCCGCTTCGACCATCTCCGGCGAGCTGTCACTCGCCTCGATGATCGCGTCGGGCCAGCGTTTCGACAGGTCGACAGTCAGATTGCCGGGGCCGCAACCCAGGTCGGCCACCCGCCTCGGCCGGGTGACGGGGACACGGGCGAGCAGGTCGTAGAACGGCCTGCCGCGCAGGTCGGCGTAGTCGAGGTACTTCGCGGGATCCCACATGGCGCCTCCCAGAAGGACAAACAGTACATCCGTACCGCTGGATACAGTACGAGCGTACTGCTAGCTCCCGGGATTCGCCAGCTTCGCGGCGGCTTCCTCCGCGATCGCCGCCACCAACGCGACATCGGTGCCGAAATCGGGCCTGGCCTGCAGGATCGAGCCGTCGGTCCCGGACACCTTGCGGTGCACGAACCAGGCGCCGCCGCCGTCGAACTCCTTGCGGTACCGGGCGCGGATGGAGCCGTCCACGCGCTGGCGCACCAGCTGCGGCACCTTCGACGGCGCGGTCAGCCGGAACGCGACCGGTGTCCGATCGGCCAGCAGGACCGCCGAACCCGCCTTCCCGGTCTCCTCGGACTCGGTCAGCGTGAACACCCCGTCGGCCCAGGTGGCCTTGCCGACCAGGTGCCAGCCGACCCGGCGGACGCCTTCGCCGTCGGGAATCCACAGCCCCAGCGGGGTGACGACGAGATACCCGCCGCCCTCGACCGCCACGCTGCCCACCGCGTGCTCCCCCGCGTCGAGCGTCCCGGTGAACCCGTCCGGGACGCGGTCGCCCAGCAGCTGTTTCAGCCAGCCCATGTCGCTATACCAATCCGCCGCTCGCCGCTTGGTTCCGCAACGCCTTCCGATACTGCTCCAGCGCGACCAGGTCGCCGAACAGCGCGCGGTAGTCGTCCGGCGCCTCGATCGGCGACAGCCGTTGCAGCTTCGATTTGATCTCGCCGATCTGACGGCCGACGAGGCTCTCCTGCACCGCCGAGAGCACCGCGGAGATGTAGCGGGAGTCGACCTCGCCCTTGGCGCGCAAGGGTTCCACCGACAGTTCGCTGAGCACCCGGCGAGGTGTCCCTTGTGGACAGTGCGGGGCCGCCGCGTCGAGCAGCGCGGGGCCGGTCAGCCCCGAAGCAGCGCCGCCCGCGGCGAGCACGGCCCGGTGGACCGCGACATACACCGGATGGGTGAAGGCCTCTTCGGGCAGCGCGTCGTACTCCGGGCCTGCGATCGCGGGCTGCTGCAAAGCGGCCTTGAGCGCCTCGCGCTGGGCGGTGAAGCGTGGATCGCCCGGGGCGGGACGCGGGATCTCGTGCTCGGCCGCGGCGGCCGCCGCGGCCGCCGGGTCCTGCTGGGGACGGCGCAGCGGCGGGCCGCCGCGCTTCGCCGTCGCGCCCGCGCTGCCGCGGACGCGGTTGACCACCTGGGCGACGTCCTGCCAGCCGACCCACCAGGCCAGCTTCGAGGCGTACCCGTCACGACTCGCGCGGTCCTTGATGTTCGCCACCATCGGCACGGTCTTCTGCAGCGCCTGGACCTGGCCGTCGACGGAGTCGAGGTCGAAGGATTTCAGCGAGCTCTTGATCGCGAACTCGAACAGCGGGATCCGCCGCGCGACCAGGTCGCGGACGGCGGTATCGCCCTTGGCGAGCCGGAGTTCACACGGATCCATGCCGTCGGGCGCGACCGCGATGTACGTCTGCCCGGCGAAGGTCTGATCGCCCTCGAACGCCTTGAGCGCCGCTTTCTGCCCGGCCTCGTCGCCGTCGAAGGTGAAGATGACCTCGCCGCGGAACGCGTCGTCGTCCATCATCAACCGCCGCAGGACCTTCATGTGGTCCTCGCCGAACGCCGTGCCCGAGGACGCCACGGCCGTCGGCACGCCTGCCGCGTGCATCGCCATCACGTCGGTGTAGCCCTCGACCACGACCACCTGGTGCCGCTTCGCGATCTCGCGTTTGGCCAGGTCGAGGCCGAACATCACATGCGACTTCTTGTAGATCGACGTCTCCGAGGTGTTGAGGTACTTCGCCTCGATGCGGTCGTCGTCGAACAGCCGCCGCGCGCCGAAGCCGACGACCTCGTTGCCGACGTCGCGGATCGGCCACACCAGCCGCCGGTGGAACCGGTCGATCGGCCCGCGCTGGCCCTCCTTGGTCAGCCCGGACGCCAGCAGCTCCTTGACCTCGAACCCGCGGTTGAGCAGGGTCTTGGTCAGTTTGTCCCAGCCGCTGGGGGCGAATCCGCAGCCGAACGTCTTCGCGGCGGAGGCGTCGAACCCGCGCTCGGACAGGAAGTCCCTGGCCGCGCGCGCGTCCGGGGTGGCCAGCTGCTCGGCGTAGAACTCCTGGGCCGCGCGGTGCGCCTCGATCAGCCTCGACCGGGTGCCGCGGTCGCGCTGGACACTGCCGCCGCCACCCTCGTAGGTGAGCCGGAAGCCGACCCGGTCGGCCAGCCGCTCGACGGACTCGACGAACGAGATCAGGTCGATCTTCTGGACGAACTTGATGACGTCGCCGCCCTCGCCGCAGCCGAAGCAGTGGAAGGTGCCATGCGAGGGACGCACGTTGAACGACGGGGTCTTCTCGTTGTGGAAGGGGCACAACCCCTTCAGGCTGCCGCCGCCCGCGCTGCGCAGGGCCACGTAGTCCGCCACGACCTCGTCGATCCGGTTGCGCTCGCGCACCTCCGCGATGTCGCTCTCCCGAATCAGTCCCGCCACGCCTGCCACTCTAGTTCTCCCCGTCCCGGCGGGGTGCGGCACACTCGTCCTATGAGCAGCACGTCACCCGCGCTGACCGCGCTGGCCGGGGAATTCGCCGCCCTGCGGCCGCAACTGGTCTCGGTCGCCTACCGCCTGACCGGCACGATGGCCGACGCCGAGGACGCCGTGCAGGAGTCCTGGCTCCGGTTGAGCGGGCTGGACGAGCCGCGCCGCGCCGCGATCGAGGACCGCAAAGGCTGGCTGACCACCGTCGTCAGCCGGATCTGCCTGGACCGGCTGCGCTCGGCGGCGGTGCGGCGCGAGCGGTACGTCGGCTCGTGGCTGCCCGAGCCGGTCGTCGCGCCACTGGGTTCGCCGTTGTCGGAGGACCCGCTCGCCGTGGCGGTGCGCGACGACGGCATGCGGATGGCCGCGATGGTGGTGCTCGACAAGCTCAACCCCGAGCAGCGCGTCGCGTTCGTGCTGCACCACGCGTTCGCGGTGCCGTTCGGTGAGATCGCCGGCATCCTCGGCTGCACGCCGGACGCCGCCCGCCAGCACGGCTCCCGCGGCCGCCGGGCGGTGGCCGACGCCGACCCGCCGCCCCGGGCGGCGCCCGCCGAGCAGCAGCGGCTGATCGAGCGCTTCCTGGCCGCGGTGCTGGCCGGGGACGTCCGCGCGGTGGCCGAGGTGCTGCACCCGGACGTCGTGTTCGTCGGCGACGGCGGCGGCAAGGCCAAGACGGCGCTGCGCAGCATCGCCGGTGTGGACAAGCTGTTCAGGCTCTTCCAGGGACTGCTCCGGCTGTACGACCCGGCCGCGCTCACCGCGTTCGCGCCGGTGCTGGTCAACGGTGACATCGGGCTCCACCTCCCCGCCCGGCCCGCGAGCGGCGGCTACCAGGCGCTCGACAGTCACGTCACCTGTTTCGTGGTGCACGACGGCCGGATCGACGCGATCTACGACGTGGCCAACCCCGACAAGCTGACCACCCTCACGCATCAGACGCCCTCTTAGCGGTCACTTTCGGTAGTTCTTCGGGGGTGTTGGTGGAGCGTGGTCTGATTCGCTCGAGTGTGGGACTCGGCCCCCTGAGTGTGGGACTCGCGGAGGAACTGCGCGCCGTGCGGCGAGTCCCACACTCAGGCGTGCGAGTTCCACGTTCACCTTCGCGCCCGCGGCCCCTCCACCGCGTCCGTCCGAACTCCGATTCCACGCCTCCCCCCCGCGGTCGGACCCGCGACTCGTCGACGAGTCGCGAGCGGACGTGCGGGGTCAGGTCAGGGCATGGGGACTTGGCAGGCGTCGCCCGAGGTGAAGCCCTGGGCGGTGACCTCCAGCGCGGTGTTGATGCGGCCGCGCATGTTCTCCAGGGCGACCAGGTACGTCAGTTCGAGCAGGCCCTTGCGGCCGAACTCCCGTTCCAGCGCGGTGGTCTGCTCGCCGGTGACCGTCACCGGCGAGGTCGTCATCGCGTCGGCGTACGCGAGCGCGAGTCGCTCCCCCGCACTGAACGCGGGCGAAGTCGCATAGTCGTCGATCGACTTCAGCCGCTCGATGTCGAGGCCGCTGTGCAGCTGCAGCATGGTGGCGAAGTCGACGCACCACGAGCAACCGAGCCGCGTCGCCACCCGGAACTGCGCGAGCTCCCGCACGTTGGCTGGCAACGTCTTCGCGGCCTTCTCCACGAGCAGCTCGTGCACCCCGCCCGTACGCAGGAGGCCGGGGTGGTGCGCCATGATCGCGAACGGCTCGGGGACGGCGCCGTAGCGCCTGACCGCGAACCGGTAGAGCAACTTGAGCAGCGGTCCGGCCTGAGCGGTGGTGACCGCGGGGATGCGGGCCATGGTGTCCTCCTCTTTCTGGCGGTTACCAGGAGGACGAGACGGCGGACCCGGTTGTGACAAGAGCGTTCCGCACGGAGGTCTCCCGCTGCTACGGCGTGACGGCCCGGACGTCCCACACCCAGACGCCCTCGACGAACTGGCCCGGCTTGCGCAGCAGCAGATCCACCGTGCCGCGCAGCGCGTTGTCGTTGTCGCGGGGGATGAGGACGAGCACGTCCGCGTTCCAGTACCTCAGGTCCCGCAACGCTTCGGCGCGCTGGGTGTCGTTGACCGGCGGGATGTCCCCGGACTTGCGCACCTGCTCGAACAGCTTCGACGTCGGGCGCGGGTCGGCGCCGTAGCGGCCGCGGGGGTCGTCGGGCCCGCTCGGGCCGACGAAGTAGCCCTCGGGCATCGAATAGCCCAGGCCCGCGTCCAGCTGCCAGTGCAGCGGCTCGGATTCGCCGGTGCTGACCAGCGGCACCGGCACCACCGTGCCGCCGGGGTCGACGTAGGTCCGCCAGGTGCCCTGGGTGAAGAACGCGGGGCTCGACGGGCGCGTCTTGACCACCAGCGGGGTCGGGGCGATGGGCAGCAGGACGGCCCCGATCACGCCCAGCCACAGCAGCCGCAGCGGGAACGCGCGCTGTCCTTCGGCCGGTGCGGGCAGGGTGTCGGCCACGGTGGCCACGCGCTCGACGGCGATCGCGAGCAGGGCGCCGATCGCCGGGATGGCGGCCATCGCCAGGCGCGACTCCAGCAGGGAGTCGAGCAGCGGCAGGTGGGCGAGCCATTTCCACGGCCCGGGGATGCCGGTGTCCTCCTGCGCGGCCTTGATCTCCACCCCGAGGGAGAGCACCGCCATCACGACCATGGAAATGGCCAGCGACCTGGCCACCACCTCACGCCAGAGCCAGATCGTCAGCACGACCATCAGCCCGATCAGCGGCCAGCCGAAGAAGGCGTTCTCCTCGGTGCGGTTCATCGAGACCTCGGCGGCCGCCTTGGCGTCGCCCGCGAGCGACTGGGTGGCGAACCGGGTCATCGCCGCCGCGTCGTTGCCTGCCGGGCCGTGGTGCAGCGACTGGAAGCTCTGCGGGCCGAAGAACTGCCACCACAGCGGGAAAGCCACCAGCACGAGGAACACGGCGATCCCGACGCAGAGGCCCTTGGCCAGCGGTTTCACCATCGCCGGGAACTCACGGAACCGGGTGGCGAAGTACGCGAGCACGAAGACCAGGAAACCCAGCGCGAAGATCATCAGCGGCTCTTCGCCGAGGACGACCTGGAACGCGGTGAGCAGCCCGAGGTGGACGCCGTTGCGGATCGGCCGCTCGCCCCTGGCGATCTGGACGACCTTCAGGAAGAGGAACGGCAGCACGAACAGCACGACGAAGTTCGGGTGCGCGTTGCCGTGGGAGATCATCGGCGGCGCGAACCCGCAGAACAGGCCGCCGAGCGCGGCGCCGGTCCGGTGCCGCACGAGGTGCCGGGAGAACACCCAGTACCAGGCCGCGGCGGTGCCTGCCAGGCCAGCGGTCAGCACGATCGCCCAGGTCACGGTCGGGCCGAAGGTCAGCGTGATCGGCGCCAGCGGGATGGCCAGGCCGAACATCGAGGCGTTGGCCATCATGTTGACCCCGAGCGGGGCGTTCTGCAGGCCCGAGCTCAGCGGGTTCTCACCGTGGAGCAGCGAGTTCGCGGTGACGGAGACGTACCACTCCCACTGGTTCTGGTCGGCCGCGCTGTTCCACAGGTAGCCCTGGCCGAGGTCGAGCCAGAGGCCGTTGTACAGATACAGCGACAGCAGCAGGAAACCGCCCATGACCAGGACATCGGCCCCGGTGAAACGGCGTGGCCATGGCCGGGGGGCGGGGACGGGAGGCTCGTCCACCGCGGGGCGGGTGCTTTCAGACAGGTCCAGGCTCACTTCAGGCAGACGTCCTTGCTCGGGCGAAGGTTGCTGTTACGGGGTGATGGTCCGCACGTCCCACATCCAGACCCCATCGACGAATTGTCCCGGTTTGCGCACCAGCTGGTCCACGGTGGTACGAAAAGTGTCATCGTGTTCCCTCGGGACGACGATCAGCACGTCGGCTCTCCAGTACCTCAGGTCGTCCAGCGCCTGCTGGTGCTGGGCCTCGGTGACGGTCACGGCCATACCGGTCTGGCGGACGACGTCGAGCAGCGAGGACGTCGGCCGCTGCGCCGCGCCGTACCTGCCGCGCTTGTCCCCCGGCCCGCTCGGGCCGACGAAATAGCCCTCCGGCATGGCGTACTCCAGGCCCGCGTCGACCTGCCAGTGCAGCGGCTCCGACTCACCGGAGCCGGCCAGCGGCACCGGCACGACCGTCCCGCCGGGGCCGACGTAGATGCGCCAGGTGCCGTCGGCGAGGAACGCCGGGGTCGGCGGGCGCTCCTTGACGATCAGCTCGGTGGGCGCGACGGGCAGCAGCACGGCGACCACCGCGCCGATCCACAGCAGCCGGACCGGCAGCGGCCACGCGCCGGGAAGGGGCACCGGGGCCGCGAAGACACGGTCGGTGGCGAGCGCGAGCAGCGCACCGACCGCCAGTACGGCGCCCATCGCGAAGCGGGACTCCAGCACGGACTCGAACAACGGCAGGTCCGCCAGGAGTTTCCACGGCCCCGGCACGCCCGTGTCGTGGTGCGCCAGCACGAGTGTCGCGCCCAGCGAAAGCCAGGCCATGAGGAACATCGTGATCGCCAGCGAGCGCGCGACGGCCTCGCGCCACAGCCAGATCGTCACCACGACCATCAGCACGATCAGCGGCCAGCCGAAGAACGCGTTCTCCTCGGTCCGGTTGATCGACACGTCCGCGGCCGAGGTGGGGTCGCCCGCGAGCGACTGGGTGGCGAACCGCGTCATCGCGGCGGCGTCATTGCCGGACGGGCCGTGTTCGAGCGCCTGGTAGCTCTGCGGACCGAAAAACTGCCACCACAGCGGGAAAGCGACGAGCACGAACGCCAGCGCGGCGCCGACACCCAGCCCGATGCCCAGCGGCCGCAGCATCGCGCGAACGTCGCCGCGATGCTGCAGCAGGTAACAGACAGCGAAGACGGCGAAGGCCAGCGCGAAGATCAGCAGCGGCTCCTCGCCGAGGAAGATCTGGTACGCCGTCAGCAGGCCGAGGTGGATTCCGTCGCGCACCGGGCGTTCACCCTTGGCGAGCTTGACGACCTTCAGCGCGATGAACGGCAGGACGAACCAGGCGACGAAGTTGGGGTGCGCGTTGGCGTGGGAGATCATCGGCGGGGCGAACCCGCAGAACCCGGCGCCGATCGCGGCCGCCGCCCGGTGGCGCACGAGGTGGCGCGAGAACACCCAGTACCAGGCCGTCGCGGAGCCGGCGAGGCTGCCGGTGAGCACGACCGCCCAGGTGACCGTCGGGCCGAAGGTCAGGGTGACCGGCGTCAGCGGGATCGACACCCCGAGCATCGAGGTGTTGGCCATCATGTTCACGCCGAGCGGGTAGTCCTGCAGGTTCGAGGTGAGCGGATTCCACAGGTGCAGCAAGGATTTCGCGGTGACGGCGAAGAACCACTCCCACAGGTTCTGGTCCGAACCGCCGTTCCACAGATACCCGTGGCCGAGGTCGGACCAGAGCCCGCTGAACAGCAGCAACGTGAACACCAGGAACCCGGCGGCGATCGCCGAGTCCGCGAGCGCCCAGCGCCCGGGTCTCCCAGGGTGGCTGTCCGTCACGGGGCGACGACGCGCGCGAGGAAGTAGACCGCGCCGGTCTCCGCGTGGCGGATCAGCAGCAGGAACGGCCGGTCGACGCGGACGTCGACCGGCTCCGAGGTGATCATCGAGACCGCGCGCATCATCACCGCGGTCGCGGCCGCGCCCTCCAGGCCCTGCTCGTCGATGCGCAGGACGGCCTGATGCAGCACGTCGGAGACGACCAGCCGCGGGTCCGGGGACAGGCCGCCCAGGTCGGCGTCCGGGGTGAACATCGTGCGCACGCCGAGGGATTCGAGCGTCCCGGTCAGCGGGCTGGCGACGTCCAGGTCGAGCTTCGGCAGCGCGAGCCGGACGGACTCCGGGCCCATGCCGTCGATCAGCGCGGACAGGCCACCCGCGTCGAGCGCGGCTTCCGCCTCGGCGAGGTCACCGTCGGGCAGCAGCACGATCGCGTGCACTCCCCCGGCCGCGACCAGCCGGACGGCCTGCCAGCCGTCGGCGTGGGCGTACCCGACCCGCTCGTCGAGGTGCATCGTCGGCACCTGCCGCACGCCCGCGGGGGTGTGGAAGTCCGCCGGGCGGGTGGCTGCGTCGGGGAAGCGGAACGTCCACGCGGTGCGCAGGTAGAGCGCGTTGACCAGGCTGGCGACCGTGTCCGCGCGGACGGCGCCGGGCGGCAGCAGGGCGGGGATGAGCCCGTGGGTGGTCTCCGCGACGTCGTCGTTGATCAGCGCGCGGGCAGCCTCGGGCTCGGCGACGAACGGCGCGCTCGCGACCTTCCCGCCCGGCCAGCCTGCCAGTTCGGCGCGGAAGCCGTCTTCCAGCGGCAGCTGGTCCCACGCCCACAGCGTGTTGGCGACGGCGAGCACCGGTGTCTCGCGGTGAGTCTCCTGGGCCAGCTTCGCGGCTTCGCTCAGCAGCGCGGCATGAGCCGCCAAGTCGCCTTCGGTGGTGAGCAGCTCGACGAGCTCTTCGGCCGTCTTACCCCGCGCGCCTTGGGCGACCAGGCCCAGCGCGCTGGCGACGGAGTAGGGAGAGAAACACGCGTTCTCCCCGGCTGACGCGAGCGCCCGATGCACCGTGAGCGAGAAGTGGAGGTGGCTTTCGGCAACGTCCATGCGACGACGTTACCGTGACCCCTCCCGCCGCACCCCCCTCCCGCACCAACCCGCGAGCCAGTCCCGGCGCAAGCGCTGAGTGATTGCCCCTGAAGGCCACCCTCACGGCGGGTTACGCCGTG
>NZ_JAYMZS010000156.1:0-16786 GCF_035828755.1 Amycolatopsis sp. H20-H5
GACCAGCACGTGGTCGGTGTCGTACGTCGAGAGCGACGCCGAGCTCGAGCGCGCGGTCACCACGCTGCGTGAGGCCGGTCACGAGGTCGCCCACCCGGCCTGAGCTTGATTGCCCCTGAAGGCCACCTTCACGGCGTATTACGCCGTGAAGGTGGCCTTCAGGGGCTTTCAGCGGTAGCCGAGGAAAGTCCCCGCTGGCGTTGACGCACCCTTGTCCCGCAATGTTCGGCATGCCTAAACTCTGAGTTAGGAGCATCGACAAGTGAGGGTGGTGGGCCGGATGGCCTTGAAAGAAGGCGTGCGGCCGGCGTTGTCCCGGTTGCGGACCGGCTCGGCGTTGCTCGGGCCCGCCTTCGTCGCGGCCATCGCCTACGTCGACCCCGGTAACGTCGCCTCCAACATCAGCGCCGGTGCGCGCTTCGGCTATCTGCTGGTCTGGGTGATCGTCGCCGCCAACCTGATGGCCGTGCTGGTGCAGTACCTCTCCGCGAAGCTCGGCCTGGTCACCGGCATGTCGCTGCCGGAGGCGCTGCGCGAGCGGATGCCCCGCTCCGGGCGGCTCGCCTTCGGGGTGCAGGCCGAGGTGGTCGCGGTCGCGACCGACCTGGCCGAGGTGGTCGGCGGCGCCATCGCGCTGCACCTGCTGTTCGACCTGCCGCTGCTGCTCGGCGGCGTGATCACCGGCGCGGTGTCGATGACCCTGCTGGCGGTCCAGGACCGCGGCGGCCAGCGCACCTTCGAACGGGTGATCACCGGGCTGCTGCTCATCATCGCGATCGGGTTCCTGGCGAGCCTGTTCGTCGAGCCGCCCTCGGTGCCCGACACGCTGAACGGGCTGATCCCGCATTTCCAGGGCGCCGACAGCGTGCTGATCGCCGCCGCGATGCTGGGCGCGACGGTCATGCCGCACGCGGTCTACCTGCACTCCGGCCTGGTCCGCGACCGGCACGGCCACCAGCACGGCGAGCGCGCCCGCAGCCTGCTGCGGGCGACCAGGGTCGACGTCGGCCTGGCGAGGCTGCTCGCCGGCGCGGTGAACCTCGGCATGCTGCTGCTCGCCGCGACCAACCTGCAGGGCCAGGAGGGCGTCGACTCGATCGAGGGCGCCCACCACGCGGTCTCGCTCGCGCTCGGTCCCGGCATCGCGCTGATGTTCGCGATCGGCCTGCTGGCCTCAGGACTCGCTTCGACCTCGGTCGGCGCCTACGCCGGGGCGATGATCATGCAGGGCCTGCTCCGCAAGCGCATCCCGATCCTGTTGCGCCGCCTGATCACCCTCATCCCGGCGCTGGTGGTGCTCGCGCTCGGCGCCGACCCCAGCGCGGCGCTGGTGGTCTCGCAGGTGGTGCTGTCGTTCGGCATCCCGTTCGCGCTCGTGCCGCTCATCCGGCTGACCGCCGACCGCGAGCTGATGGGCGACCAGGTCAACCGGCGGTTCACCACGCTGGCGGGCTGGGTGGTCGCCGCGGTCATCGTCGTGCTCAACATCGTCCTGATCTATCTCACTTTCCAGGGTTGACCCGGGAACCTCCCGCAGCGCTCAGGGGTCGGACTAGCATCCTGCGCGAACCTGGGAGGAGCCGGACAAAGTGACCGACGAACACACCCGCGCGACCGAGCGCACCCGGCCGGGCGCCGGCCCGAGACTGATCGCGGGCCGCTACGTCCTGCTCGGCGAACTCGGCCGGGGCGGCATGGGCGTCGTGTGGCGGGCCCAGGACCAGGTGATCGGCCGTGACGTGGCGATCAAGGAGCTCAAGCTCGACGGCCCCGAGCAGGCCGGGGTGCTCTCCGAGCGGGTGCTGCGCGAGGTACGGGCAGGCGGGCGGCTCAACGACCCGGCCGTGGTCACCGTCTTCGACGTCATCACCGAGGCGGGCACGACCTACATCGTGATGGAGCTGGTCGAGGCGCCGACGCTGGCCGACCTCGTGCGCGAGCGGGGGCCGCTCCCGGCGCGCCAGGTCGCGCAGGTGGGGGAGCGGGTGCTCCAGGCGCTGCGCGCCGCGCACGCCGCCGGGATCGTGCACCGCGACGTCAAACCCGCCAACATCATGGTCGCGCCGGACGGCCGGGTGAAGCTCACCGACTTCGGCATCGCGCACGCCATCGACGACCCCCGGCTGACCACCAGCGGGATGATCGTCGGCAGCCCCGCGTTCATGGCCCCCGAACGGGTGCGGGGCCGCGAGGCGATGCCGGAGTCCGACCTGTGGTCCCTCGGCGTCACGCTGTTCTTCGCCGTCGAAGGGGTGGTCGCGTTCGAGCGGCCCACGACAGCGGCGACCCTGCACGCGATCATGACCGAGGTGCCGTACCTGACCCGCGGCCAGGGCCCGCTCGCCGCGGCGATCCTGGGCCTGCTCGTGGCGACGCCCGAGGCCCGCATGTCGCCCGACCAGGCCCACGGGCTGCTCGCGATGGCCGCCCAGCAAGCCACGGGCACCCCGCCGCGCGGGCACACCGCGTCGCTCCCGCAGGGGCCACCGCAGCCGCGGACCAGGCTGGCCGAAGCGCCGAAGAGTCCGTCCCGGCACCGTCCGCTGTGGGTGTCACTGGCCGCCGTGGCGGTGCTCGGCGCGCTGGTCGGCGGCCTGTTCCTGGGTCGCTCGCTGGCCACCCCGGAGCCGGACGCCGCGATGCTGCCCACGGTCACCTTCGGGGTCGACGGGTTCCTCAAGGCCAAGGTCGACGACTACCAGCCCTGCTACAACGTCGCCGTCCAGCAGGGCGTCACCATCGCCGCCGACAACAACGTGAACTGCGACAAGAACCACACCCTCGAGGTCTACGACACCGGCAGCGTGCTCGCGACCGGCACCAACTACTCCAGCCAGGACGCGACGCTCGCCCAGTACCCCGGCGTGGCCGCGGTCACCCGGCTCGCCGAGGCCCGCTGTGCGGCCTCGTTCCACTCGACCGTCGTGCCAGAGGACAGGCGCGCCGCGCTCAAGTACCGGGCCCTCATCCCGACCGAGGCCGAGTGGAAGCTGGACCCGGAAAAGAACGAATCGCCCACCCGCGTCTTCCACTGTGTCCTCATGAAGTCCGACAACGGGCAGATGCCCGCCCAGATTCAGGTGAAGGTCAAGTAGCGGACGCGAGAAGTTGCGCCGGGTGCCGCCGGGGCCGGGAAAATCTCCGGTCCCGGCCCGAAGTGCCAGGTCGTCGCGGGGTTCGCTGTGCCAACGAGGTACCGTCAACACCATGTCCACTCCTCCTACCGCAGCCCCGGGCAGACCTTTCGGGCGCGTGCTGACCGCGATGGCCACCCCCTTCGACGCCGACGGGGCGCTGGACCTGAAGCGGGCGCAGGAGCTCGCCGAGCACCTCGTGGACCTGGGGAACGACGGCGTCGTCCTCAACGGCACGACCGGTGAGAGCCCCACCACGACCGACGCCGAGAAGACAGACCTGATCCGTGCCGTCGTGGAGGCCGTCGGCGACCGCGCGGCCGTCCTGTCGGGCGCGGGCACCAACAACACCGCGCACAGCGTCGAGCAGGCCCAGCTGGCCGAGAAGGCCGGCGCGCACGGCATCCTCGTCGTCACGCCGTACTACTCGCGGCCCAGCCAGGCCGGGCTGTACGCGCACTTCACCGCCGTCGCCGACTCGACCGGCCTCGGCGTGCTGCTCTACGACATCCCGCCGCGCTCGATCGTCCCCATCGAGGTCGACACGCTGCTGCGGCTCGCGGAGCACCCGCGCATCCTCGCGGTCAAGGACGCCAAGGGCGACCTGATCGCGGGCAGCGAGGTCATCGCCAACACCCAGCTCGCCTACTACTCCGGTGACGACGGTCTCAACCTGCCGTGGCTCTCGGTCGGCGCGGTCGGCGTGGTCAGTGTGATCGGCCACGTCGTGGCGGGGCGGATCCGCGCCATGATCGACGCCTACGAGAACGGCGACAACTCCACCGCGCGCACCAATCACCGCGCCATGCTGCCCGTCTTGCGGGCGATGTCGCGGGTCGGCGGGGTGACGTTCGCCAAGGCCGCGCTGAAGCTGCGCGGGTTCGGCATCGGCGATCCCCGGCTGCCGATCGTGGCCGCCACCGAGGAGCAGCTGCAGCTGATCTCGGGTGATCTGGCGCAGGGCGGCGTGCCCCTTGGCGACACCGCGTCCTCGGACTGGCATGGTGCACGGGTGGCACAAACAGATTCGGCCGCGGCCTACGTGGCTCCGACCTCGCACACCAGCGTTGGGACAATGCCCAGGTGAGTTCCCTAGCAACCGGTCCAGGACCGACCAACGCCCCTCCCGAACTGCCCGAAGGCGGCCTGCGCGTAGTAGCGCTGGGCGGCATCGGGGAGGTCGGGCGCAACATGACCGTCTTCGAGTTCGGCGGCAAGATGCTGATCGTCGACTGCGGGGTGCTCTTCCCCGAGGACGACCAGCCCGGGGTGGACCTCATCCTGCCCGACTTCCGCGCCATCGAAGACCGGCTCGACGCCGTGGACGGGCTGGTGCTCACCCACGGGCACGAGGACCACATCGGCGCCGTCCCGTTCCTCCTGCGCCTGCGCCCCGACCTGCCGATCTACGGCTCCCGCTTCACCCTGGCGCTGCTCGCGGCCAAGGCCAAGGAGCACCGTCAGCGGCCGAAGCTGATCGAGGTCAAGGAGGGCGAACGCCGCACGGTCGGCGCCTTCGACCTCGAGTTCTTCGCGGTCAACCACTCCATCCCGGACGCGCTGGCCGTGGCCATCCGCACCCCGGCCGGGGTGGTGCTGCACACCGGTGACATCAAGCTCGACCAGCTGCCGCTCGACGGCCGCCTGACCGACCTCGCCGGGTTCTCCCGGCTCGGCGACGAGGGCGTGGACCTGTTCTGCGTCGACTCGACCAACGCCGAGGTGCCCGGGTTCGTCACCGCCGAGCGTGACATCGGCCCGGTGCTCGACGACGTCATCCGCCGGGTCAACCAGCGGGTCATCGTGGCCTGCTTCGCCAGCCACGTGCACCGCGTCCAGCAGGTGCTCGACGTCGCGGTGGCCCACGGCCGCCGGGTCGCGTTCGTCGGCCGGTCGATGGTCCGCAACATGGGCATCGCCGCCGACCTCAAGCTGCTCAAGATCCCCGAGGGCCTCCTCGTGGACCTGGACCAGGCGAGCAACCTGCCCGAGAGCAAGGTGCTGTTCGTCTCGACCGGTTCGCAGGGCGAGCCGCTGTCCGCGCTGTCGCGGATGGCCCGCGGTGAGCACCGGCAGATCTCGATCCGCTCCGGCGACACCATCGTGCTGGCCAGCTCGATGATCCCCGGCAACGAGACCGCGGTCTTCGGCGTCGTCAACGGCCTGACCCGGCTCGGCGCGAACGTCGTGCACCAGGGCAACGCCAAGGTCCACGTGTCGGGGCACGCCTCGGCCGGTGAGCTGCTGTACCTGTACAACGCGGTGCGCCCGAGCAACGTCATGCCGGTGCACGGCGAATGGAAGCACCTCAAGGCCAACGGCGAGCTCGCGATCCGCACCGGGGTGGCCCCGGAGAACGTGGTCATCGCCGAGGACGGCGTGGTCGTCGACCTGGTCGACGGCCGGGCCCGGCGCACCGGCCGCGTCGAGGTCGGGCACGTCTACGTCGACGGCCTGTCGGTCGGCGACGTCGGCGAGTCGACCCTGTCCGACCGGCTCGTGCTCGGTGAGGGCGGGTTCATCTCGATCAGTGTCGCGATCGACTCCGCCACCGGCCGCCCGGTGACCGCCCCGACCGTGTCCGGCCGTGGTTTCTCCGACGACCCGAAGGCGCTCGACGCCGTCGTGCCGCTGGTGGAGATGGAGCTGGCGCGCACGGAGGCCGAAGGCATCACCGACACCCACCGCATCGCGCAGTCCGTGCGCCGCGTGGTGGGCCGCTGGGTGGCCGACACCTACCGCCGCCGTCCGATGATCGTCCCGACGGTCATCCCGGTCTGATCCCGCGGCACCCGAACACGAACACGCCCCCGGTCCACAATGGACCGGGGGCGTGTCTCGTCCCGGGCTTCAGCGGGTGATCGCGGCGAGCAGCAGCGCGAAGGTCACCCTCGCGGTCTGCGACATCAGGGCGCGCCGGGCCCGGCGCTGGTCGGTGCGGGTGGGCTGGTTCATCGGTACTCCCCAGTGGTGTGTTTCCGGTGTCTTTTCCTGTCAGCCGCCAGTTTTCCGTGATCAGGGGCCGGGGTCGTCCCGCTGCGGGGCCAGGCGGCTCCCTCTCAGGTAGCAGTCCGCCCCGGGGAAATGGGCGTACTTAGGCCATCTGCACTAAGTATTCGCGATCAATAGCGTCTAACCTCGAACGACACCACGCGGCCCGGTCGGGCCGGTCGGCAGGAAGGCCGAGCCGATGGGGCGTCATTCGACCGAACGGCCACGAAGACGCTGGCTGCTGCCCACCGTGGTGATCTGCCTGGTGCTTTCGCTGGGGCTGTCCGCGTGGGTGGCCATGGCCGTGTCGCGGAAGCCCGCTGGCTGCGGGGAGCCCGTCAAGGTCGTGGTGGCGGCTTCGCCCGACATCGCCCCCGCGCTCTCGCTCGTCGTGCGCGGCCTCGACCAGCCGTGCGCCGCCATCGAGGTCCAGTCGCGGGAGTCTTCGCAGGTCGCGGAGAGTCTCGCCATCTCCGACGGCAGCGCGCGGCCGCAGGCCTGGATCCCCGATTCGACCCTGGCACTGCGGCGGGCCCGTCAGCTCGGCGCGGCGGACGTGCCGGAGTCCGGGCCGTCGGTGGCCAGTTCGCCCGTGGTGCTGGCCGTCTCGGAGGACGTCGCGAAAGGGTTCGGCTGGCCCGCCCAGCCGCTGACCTGGGCGGCGGTGCTCGCCTCGGCCGGCGCCGGAATCGTCACCGGGCTGCCTGATCCGGCGAAGGACGCGGTCGGGGTGTCCGCCCTGCTGGGCCTGCGCGCCGCGTTGACCGGCGGCCCCAGCCCCAATCCTGACGCCGCCTATGCCTCGCTGCTGCGCCGGTTCTCGGCGAACACGGTCGACGGGGAGACCGAACTGCTCGCCAGGGTGCCCGGTCTGGGCGCCGCGGCCGACGTCGCGCCGCTGACGGTCTTCCCGGCGTCGGAGAACTCCGTCCTGCGGCACAACGTCACGCGGGGGGAGTCGCCGCTGGTCGCGGCCTACTCCGAGGCCTCGCCGTCGCTCGACTACCCGTTCGTGGAGCTGGCCGGGGCCACCCAGGCCCAGCGCGCGGTGATCGAGCCGCTGATCCGCGCGCTGCTTGGCCGGCCCGGCGCGGGAGCCATCGCCGACGCGGGCCTGCGGGCCGCCGGTGGGCAGGCCCTGGGCGGGCACGCCGACGACGAGCGGGTGACCGCCCAGGGCGTACAGAGCGCGGTCATGCCGCCGAGCGCGACGGTCGACGAGGTGCTCAACCAGTGGGCCGGGATCAACAGGAACGCCCGCGTGCAGGTGCTGATCGACGTGTCCGGGTCGATGACGGAACCGGTGGCGGGCACCGGGAAGACGCGGATGCAGGTCACCCTCGAGGCGGCGGAGAAGGGGATGCACCTGTTCAAACCCGCCACCCAGCTCCGGATCCTCACGTTCGCCACGAAACTGGACGGCGACGCCGACTACCGGGAGGTGCTGCCGATGGCCCCGGTCGGGCGGCAGCTGGCCGGGGGAGCGCTGGACAAGCTGCGGGCGATCACCGCTGGCCCCGACGGTCAGACCGGGCTCTACGACAGCCTGCTCGACACCTATCGCGTGGCACGCAAGGAGTGGGAGCCGGCGCGGCTCAACGTCGTCATCGTGATGACCGACGGGCGCAACTCCGATCCCGGCGGCATCAGCAGCGCCGACCTGCTGACCGAACTCGGGAAGCTGCAGGAGCCGGGCAGGCCGATCCCGGTGATCGGTATCGGGATCGGGCCGGACGCCGACGAGGTCGAGCTGCGCCAGATCGTCGCGCCGACCGGGGGACAGGCCTTCGTCACCCGTGATCCGGCGAAGATCGCCGACGTGTTCTACGGGGCGCTGAGTCACCTCGCCCGCGGCTGATCATCCCGGGGCCGCTGTCGCCGCGCGGGAGTTGAGCTGGACGATCAGGGCCCCGCCGAGCAGGATCGCCGCGCCGAGTACCTGTACCCACGCGAGCTCCTCGCCGAGAAAGGCCCAAGCCGCGGCGGTCGCGATGACGGGCTCCCCGAGCCCCAGCACGCTCGCCACGGAGGCCGGAAGGTGTCGTAGTGCCGAGATCCCGGCGAGGTAGGCCAGTACGGTCGAGAACAGCGCCAGCGCGGCCAGCAGCAGCCAGATCGGGGGCCGCCACGGGCCGAAGTCCACGTAGTGCGTCGTCAAGGCCCAAGGGACCGTCCACGGCGGCGCGACCACGCAGACCGCGATCGCGCCGACGACCATGCCCCAGGTCACCATGCCGAGCGGGTCCCGGCTCGCCACCCCGTGCTCACCGAGCAGGAAGTACGCCGCCGAGCAGACCGCCGCGCCGAGCCCGGCGAGCAGTCCTGCCGCGTCGAGCCGCAGCCCCTGCCAGACCTGGGCGACCAGTGCCAGCCCGACCGTGGCCAGCGCGATGCCGAACCACATCGGCCTGGGCAGGTGCACGTGCCGGACGAACCGCGTCCACAGCGCGATCAGCACTGGCGAAAGGAACTCGAGCAGGATCGCGATGCCGACGGGGATCCGGCTCGTCGCGACGAAGTACAGCAGCTGGACACCCGCGACGCCGACCAGGCCGTACGCGACCAGCAACGGCCATTCCCGCCGCCGCACGCGCAGCAACGCGGGCCGGAACAGCGCGACACCGGCCAGCAACACCAGCGCGGACGTCCCGATCCGGGTGGCCGCGACCTGCTCGGGCGACATCCCGGCGAGCATCGCCGGTTTGCCCAGCGCCCCCGAACACCCGAACAGCAGGGACGCGACCAGGATCAGCCCCGTTCCCCGGCCGCGACGGACGACGTGCGGGGAAACGGCGAGTTCGGCGACCACCCCGCGAGACTAGTGATTGGCGGTCGGCCGGTCAGCCGGTTTTTCGCGGCCGCCATGTGTGTCCGGATCGCCGTCACACGTGAGGGAAAGGCCGCCACGCGTGACTGGGTTGCCGTCACGCGTGACGGCAGGCTGATCACGCGTGACGGCGATTCCGTCACGGGGGTCAGCGGGGCTTGAGGCCGGTGGCGATGTAGGTGGAGATCGTGGCGAGGCGGGTGCCCTGGATGCGGAGCGCGCCGAGGGCGAGCTCGTCCGGCTCGGCGGACTTGCGGGAGACGAACGAACCGCCGTACGGGTTTCCGGAGTCCGCCAGGTGCGGGTCGGCGTAACCGAGGGGGAGCACGATCGCGCCCCAGTGGTAGAAGATGTTGTTGGTCGCCAGGATGGTCGTCTCGAGGCCGCCGTGCGCGGTGGACGCGCTGGTGAACGACGTCGCGACCTTGTCGGCGAGCTTTCCCTGCGCCCACAGGCCACCTGTGCTGTCCAAATAGGACTTGAGCTGGGCGGCGGGGCCGCCGAACCTGGTCGGGCCGCCGACCGCGAGCCCGTCGGCCCACTCGAGGTCGTCCAGCGTCGCGAAGGCGTGGTGCGGCCCGGCGTCGGCCCAGGCCTGCCACCGCGGGTTGCTCGCGACGGCATCGGGAGGCGCCGTCTCGGGCACCGTCCGCACGCGGACTTCGGCGCCGGTTTCCCCGGCCCCCTCGGCTAGCGCGGCGGCCAGCTTCGCGGTGTTGCCGGTCGCGCTGTAGTAGACGACGAGAATGCGTGTGCTCACACAGCCGACTCTAGGGGCGTTCCCGGCGGCGTCTCAGGATCCGGACTTCGGCCGCCACGGGCTCACGGTGTCGGTCGGCCGGGTCGGGTCGTGGAACCGCGGGACGCCGAGTTCGCCGCGCCGCAGCGGGACCATCCCGTCGGCGATGGCCCGCATGATCTTCGCGTGCGCGCGGACACCGGCGCCCGGCCGCTCCGGTTCGACGCCGGACAGGTCGACCGGGTCGCCGAAATGCACCTGGAAGTGCGGCCGTCGCCACGGCGCGCTGAGCCCGGACTTCGCCAGCGGCATCAGGTCGGCCGGGCCGTTGACCGTCTCGGTGCCCCAGTAGACGGCCTCGTGCGCGCCCCATTGGCTGATCGGGATCACTGGCACGTTCGCGGCCAGTGCCAGCCGCGCGGCGCCGGTCTTGCCCCGCTCCGGCCAGAGCCCGGGATCGTGGCTGATCCGGCCCTCGGGGTAGACGATGAGCGGATCGCGGGTGGTCCGCAGCGCCTCGGCGGCCTCGGTGAACTGCCCGACAGCCGTGGTGGCCTTCGCACGGTCGACCCGCAGGTGCCCGCTGGCCCGCAGTGCCGGGCCGAGCACAGGCATGTCGAGGATGCCGCCCGCGAGCATGAACCGCGGGTTGATGCCGATCCGCTTGCACGCGGCCATCAGCACGAACGCGTCGAACACGCCGATGTGGTTGGCCGTCATCAGCAGTGGGCGTTTCCGCAGGTCCGCGGGCACCGAGCCGGTGACGGTGAGGTGGCCGACGAAGGTGACCAGCCCGCGGTCGATGTTCAGCATGGTCCGCCAGATCGCCGGGGACCGGCGAGCCGCGGACTTCTTCTCCTGGCGCAGGGCGAACATGACCGGAAGCATATTGGGGGACGGCGTTTCACCCGGTTGGCCCCTCGAGATGCCGCCCCGGCCAAATGTTTCGGGTGCGGTGCGAGTGGCGGATGTGACGAAATGGCATCGCCGGTTACCGTGGAGGGCATGGCGAGCGGGTCGGCAACAAGGCGGAGTTCGGGAAAGAGCGGCGGCAGCAAGACACCGGCGCGTAAGTCTCGTACCCCGGCGAAGCCACGTTCGGCCGCTTCACGGGCCTCGGCCCGTAAGCCCGCCGCGCGTTCTTCCGCGCGGCGGCCCGCCCCCCGGAAGAAGTCCTCCGGTGCGTTCGGCAAGGGCGTGCGCGGGACCTGGAACCTCATCGCCAAGGGCGTCGGCAGCCTGGCCCGCACGGTCGGCCGCACCCGCGAGCTGGAGCCCGAACACCGCCGCGACGGCCTCGCGCTCGGCCTGATCGCGCTGGCTATCATCACCGCGGTCGGCGTGTGGTGGCGCTCGGCGGGCCCGATCGGCGGCTGGGTGGAGGTCGCCACCCGCACGATCTTCGGCGCCGGGGCGGTGACCCTGCCGCTGGTGCTCACGGTCGTCGCCGTGGCACTGATGCGGTCCGAACCGACTCCGGAGACCCGTCCCCGGATGGTCGTCGGCTTCGTGCTGGTGCTGTTCTCGGTGCTGGGCCTGCTGCACATCTTCACCGCGCTGCCCGCGGAAAACCTCGGCCGGATGTACGCCGGCGGGATCCTCGGCGCGTTCTCCGGCGGCCTGCTGACCCTGGGCGTCACCACCTGGGTCGCCATCCCGCTGCTGAGCCTCGCACTGGTCTTCGGGATCCTCGTGTTCACCGGCACGCCGGTCCGCGACATCCCGCACCGGCTGCGCAACTGGGGCCTCGACCCCGAGGAGATCGAGGAGGCCGACGCCGAGCGTCAGGCCATCCACGACGAGCGGGACGCGGTCACCGAGGCCGATCCGCAGGCCGTGCGCCTGCGCAAACCTTCGCGCCGCCGTCAGGGCAGCGCCGACAGCGCCGGTGAGCAGCTCGACATCGAGGCCGCGCTCGCCGAGCCGCCCACCTCGCTCCGGCCGCCCAAAGCCGCTCCCAAGCCCCCCGCGGCGGAGGTGCCCGAGCGGAAGCCGAAGAAGGCGCCTGAGCCCGCGCTGTCGGTCACCCGGACGGTGGAAGGCGACTACAAGCTCCCGTCACCCGATCTGCTGGTTCTCGGGGACGTCCCGAAGACCCGCAGCAAGGCCAACGACACGATGATCGAGGCGATCACCGGCGTGCTGGACCAGTTCAGCATCGACGCGCAGGTCACCGGCTTCACCCGCGGCCCGACGGTCACCCGGTACGAGGTCGAACTCGGACCCGGCGTGAAGGTCGAGAAGATCACCGCGCTGACCAAGAACATCGCCTACGCCGTCGCCACCGACAACGTCCGGCTGCTCGCGCCGATCCCCGGCAAGTCGGCGGTCGGCATCGAGGTGCCCAACTCCGACCGCGAGATGGTGCGCCTCGGCGACGTGCTGCGCGCGCCGTCGACGGTCAAGGACAACCACCCGATGGTGATCGGGCTCGGCAAGGACATCGAGGGTCACTTCGTCACCGCGAACCTGACGAAGATGCCCCACCTGCTGGTCGCGGGCTCGACCGGCTCCGGTAAGTCCAGCTTCGTCAACTCGATGCTGGTGTCGCTGCTGGCCAGAGCCACCCCGGAAGAGTGCCGGATGATCCTGATCGACCCGAAAATGGTCGAGCTGACGCCGTACGAGGGCATCCCGCACCTGATCACGCCCATCATCACCCAGCCGAAGAAGGCCGCCGCCGCGCTGGCCTGGCTGGTGGAGGAGATGGAGCAGCGCTACCAGGACATGCAGGTCAACAAGGTCCGCCACATCGACGACTACAACAAGAAGGTCCGCTCCGGCGAGATCACCGCCCCACCGGGCAGCGAGCGCGTCTACCGGCCGTACCCGTACATCATGGCGATCGTCGACGAGCTCGCCGACCTGATGATGACCGCGCCGCGCGACGTCGAGGACGCGATCGTCCGGATCACCCAGAAGGCGCGTGCCGCGGGGATCCACCTGGTGCTGGCCACGCAGCGGCCGTCGGTCGACGTCGTCACCGGCCTGATCAAGACCAACGTGCCTTCGCGGCTTTCGTTCGCGACGTCGTCGCTGACGGACTCGCGGGTCATCCTCGACCAGCCCGGCGCCGAGAAGCTCATCGGCATGGGCGACGCGCTGTACCTGCCGATGGGCGCGGGCAAACCGGTCCGCGTGCAGGGCGCTTACGTCAGCGACGAGGAAATCTCCGCGATCGTCACGTTCGCCAAGGAGCAGGCGCAGCCGGACTACACCGACGGCGTCACCGCCCAGAAGGCCGGTGAGAAAAAGGAGATCGACGCCGACATCGGCGACGACCTCGACGTGCTGCTGCAGGCCGCGGAACTGATCGTCACCTCGCAGTTCGGCTCGACGTCGATGCTGCAGCGCAAGCTCCGTGTCGGGTTCGCCAAGGCGGGCCGCCTGATGGACCTGCTGGAGAGCCGCGGCGTGGTCGGCCCGTCCGAGGGCTCCAAGGCCAGGGACGTGCTGATCAAGCCCGAGGAGCTGGATTCGGTGCTGTTCATGCTCCGCGGCGGCGGCGACGCCAACGGCGGGGACCTCGCGGAGGAAGAAGACTGACCCCGGGTGCGTGCAACCTCACCCGGCGCCCGCTCCGTCCCCTGGATCGTGGACTGGAAAAAGCTGCTCATCGTGCTCTGTTCGGTCGCCGGGCTCGCCGGTGGCGCGGGAAGCTCCGCCGCCACCCCGGCGGCCGTCCCCGGACCGCCTCCGGCTGCCGAACCCGCCCCGTCCGCTGACCTTGGCCAGGATTTCACGCTGTCCACCGGTCAGACGGCCGACGTCGCCACCCGGGACCTGACGGTCCGGTTCAGCGGACTCGTGTCCGACTCGCGGTGCAGGCCCGGAATGCAGTGCTTCTGGGCGGGGGACGCCACGGTTTCCGTGGTTCTCGCCGAGCCCGGCCGCGGCGAGCGAACCGGGTTCGAACTGCACACCAACTCACAGGGCGGGCACCGCGACGCGACGTTCAACGCCTTCCGCGTGGATCTCGTCGCCGTCAACCAGCAGGGTGACGAGATCACCCTCAAGGTCTCCCACCTCTGAGTCCCGCTTGCCGAATGGTCCCTGAAGGCCACCATGACGGCGTTAGACGCCGTCATGGTGGCCTTCAGGGACCGCCGAATCGGTTGAAGTGGGCTTCAGAGCTCCAGGAGCATGCGGGAGTTGCCCAGGGTGTTGGGTTTCGCGTAGGGCAGGTCGAGGAACTCGGCGACGCCGGTGTCGGCCGAGCGGCGCATCTCCTCGTAGACCTCCTGGGACACCGGGGTGCCGTCGATCTCGACGAACCCGTGCCCCGCGAAGAAGTGGGTCTCGAAGGTCAGCACGAACAGGCGCTTCAGGCCCAGCTCGCGGGCGAGCGCGACCAGCTGGCCGACCAGTGCGTGGCCGATGCCGCGGCCTCGGGCGGTTTTGTCGACTGCCACCGTGCGGAGCTCGGCCAGGTCCTCCCACAGCACGTGGAGGGCCGCGCAGCCGAGAATCTCGCCGTCGTCCTCGGCCACCCAGAACTCCTGCATGTCCTCGTACAGGGTGACCAGTTCCTTCTCCAGCAGGACCCGGCCCGCGTCGGAGTCGACCAGCGCCTTGATCTTGCGGACGTCGACGATCCGGGCGCGGCGGACGAGGAGTTCTGCGGAGTCGGGCTGCACGTCCGCAACGTTAGCGAGCCGGGCCGCCAGGCACGTCGTGGCACGGCCCACATCGTCGGCGAACAGCGACCGGACCGCGACGCGCTGCGATGGGCGGGCCCGGTCCGGCACCGCACTCGTCGGGTGCCGGGAGCAGCCCGGCTACCCTGAGGCACGTGCCTTCCCCCACCACTGAGCCCGCCAGTACCCGCCGCGTCTCCTTGCTGACCCTGGGCTGTGCCCGAAACGAGGTCGATTCCGAGGAACTCGCCGGTCGGCTGGCCGCCGGGGGCTGGGAACTGGCCACCGAGCCCGAGGACTCCGACGTCGTGGTGGTGAACACCTGCGGCTTCGTCGAGTCCGCCAAGAAGGACTCCGTCGACACGCTGCTCGCGGCGGCCGACACCGGCAAGAAGGTCGTCGCCGTCGGCTGCATGGCCGAGCGGTACGGCTCCGAGCTCGCGGACAGTCTTCCCGAGGCCGACGCCGTCCTGGGCTTCGACCACTACGCGGACCTCTCCAACCGGCTCGACGACGTCGTGGCCGGGCGCGCCATCGCCTCGCACACGCCGTCCGACCGGCGCAAGCTGCTGCCGATCAGCCCGGTCCAGCGCCCCGCCGCGGCCGACGAGGTCGAGGTGCCGGGCCACGCCCAGCACGGCTGGGGCCCGCGCGTGCTGCGGACCAGGCTCGACAGCTCCCCGGTGGCCGCGCTGAAGATCGCCTCCGGCTGTGACCGGCGCTGCTCGTTCTGCGCGATCCCGTCCTTCCGCGGCTCGTTCGTGTCGCGGCTGCCGGACGAGATCGTCGCCGAGGCGATGTGGCTGGCGGAGAACGGTGTCAAGGAGGTCTTCCTCGTCAGCGAGAACTCGACCTCCTACGGTAAGGACTTCGGCCGCGACGGGGCCCGCGCGCTGGAGCAGCTCGTGCCGCGGCTGGCCGAGGTGCCGGGCATCGAGCGTGTCCGCGTTTCCTACCTGCAGCCCGCCGAAACCCGCCCCGGCCTTGTCAAGGCCATCGCGACGACGCTGGGCGTGGCCGACTACTTCGACCTGTCGTTCCAGCATTCCAGCGAGTCCGTGCTCCGCCGGATGCGCCGGTTCGGCAACACCGACTCGTTCCTCGCGCTGGTCGAGCAGATCCGCGAGCACTCGCCCGCCGCCGGCATCCGGACCAACGTCATCGTCGGCTTCCCCGGCGAGACCGAGGAGGACCTGGCCGAGCTGGAGCGCTTCCTCACCGGCGCCCGCCTCGACGTCGTGGGCGTGTTCGGCTACTCCGACGAGGACGGCACCGAGGCCGAGACCTTCGAGGGCAAGCTGGACGAGAGCGTGGTCACCGCGCGTGTCTCGCGGATCTCGGCGCTGGTCGAGGAGCTGAGCACGCAGCGGGCGGAGGACCGCATCGGCGACTTCGTCGAGGTCCTCATCGAGCGCGTCGAAGAGGACGAGGACCCGGTCGGCCGCGGGGCGCACCAAGCGCCCGAGGTCGACGGCGAGTGCGTCATCGTGGAGACCGAGGACCTGCCCACGCTGGCCGTGGGTGACTTCCTGCGCTGCGAGGTCGTCGACTCCGAGGGTGTCGACCTGATCGTCCGCCCCGCCCCGTTGACGGACCGTCCGGACGCCGAACGGTGAGCAGTGCAGCCCCCAGCGACGCGGGCGCGGGCGAGGGAACCGGCCAAGAGGCACACGGCCCCGCCCACGTGCCGGAGCCGACCCCGGTTCCGACGCTCAACCTGGCCAACATGCTGACGATGTCGCGGCTGGTGCTGGTGCCGTTGTTCATCGCGGCGCTGTTCACCGGCGACGGCACGGACACGTTCTGGCGGGCGATCGCCACCGCGCTGTTCGCCATCGCCTCGTTCACCGACCAGGTGGACGGCTGGGTGGCGCGCCGCTACGGGCTGGTCACCGACTTCGGCAAGATCGCCGACCCGATCGCGGACAAGGCGCTGATCGGCGCCGCGCTGATCGGGCTGAGCGTGCTCGGCGAGCTGGGCTGGTGGGTCACCGTGGTCATCGCGATCCGCGAGATCGGCGTGACCCTGCTGCGCTTCTGGGTGATCAAGCACGGCGTGATCCCGGCCAGCCGGGGCGGCAAGGCCAAGACGCTCACCCAGATCGCGGCCATCACCGCGTACCTGCTGCCGCTGCCCGACAGTGCGGCCCCGGTGCGCTGGGTGCTGATGGGCCTTGCGCTGGTCCTGACCGTCGTGACCGGCCTCGACTACGTCGTGCGGGCGGTCCGGCTGCGGGCGGCGGGACGCCGGGCCTCGGGCTCGTGACCGGTTCGCGCGCGACCGAACTGATCGCTTCGCTGCTTTCCCGGGGCGAGACCGTGGCGACCGCCGAATCGCTGACCGCCGGGCTGGTGTGCGTGCTGCTCACCGAGGTCCCCGGTTCGAGCGCGGTCGTGCGGGGCGGGCTGATCGTCTACGCGACCGACCTCAAGGCCGGGCTCGCCGGGGTGGACCCGG
>NZ_JAYMZS010000157.1:0-16749 GCF_035828755.1 Amycolatopsis sp. H20-H5
AGTGCAGCCTGGGTGTCCAGGACGGTCGTGGCGACCGGCCCAGCCGCAGTGCCGCGACGTCCGGATGTCCCGGCAGCAGCCGTTCCACCTCGGCGAGCAGGCGGGCGTACTCCTGGCCGCCGGTGGCCGCCATCGCGGCCCCGGCCAGCAACGCCAACATCGGGTCACGACGCCAGTCCGGCACGTGCTCCTCCAGCACGAACGGCGGGACGGCTTGTCCCGTTTCGAGACAGCACAACAGGAGCTGGCACAACACGTCGCGGCCGGTATGACCGGTCCAGGTGACGCCACGCGGCGTCAGGTGCACCGTCGCCGCGGCCGGGTCCGGTCCGCCTTCGCAGGGGACGAAGACCACGGTCTGCCAGCCCGCCTGCAGCCACAGCGGGACCTCGAGCCAGCTGCCGGACGACCTTCCGGTGCGGTACCGCACGACGTACCCGCCCGGCGGCCCGACGCGGGTCCAGCCGGTCCAGCCCGCCACCGCGTCGCCCTGCCAGTCCGCAGGTTCGGTCAGCCGGGCGGAATGCTCGTCGAGCACCTCGACGTCCGCGGGCGCGGGCGCCTTGCCCGCCGCACCCCGCAGGACCAGCACGAGACCGGCGCCGTCGTCGATCCGGTCGGCGATCCCGGCGCTCAGGTTCCCCGTGGCGACGGCGTGCGGGTGGTCGGCGCGGGGGGTCGCGGTGGGCACGTCCAGCGGCACGTCACCGACCACGTGGGGCGAGCCCGGCCGCATCGTGAGGACCTCGGTCCGCTCGAACCGCCCGGCGGTCGTCCGCAATTCGTACACCCCGGGAGCGATATCGACACACAATCGACGGGGCGCGCTGGCCACCGTCCGATGCGCCGAATCGAGCAGCTCGAACTCGACCACGGGATAACGGGAAGAAACGTCGACACGCACCGGACCGGCGCTTTCCGAACGCGGCATCGCTCCCCCTGCACAGCGGCCAAAAGTGGCTGAAGCGCCGGAAAGCTCACAGTCCGGCCCGAATTCAGTCGCCCGCCGCGCAGCGTGTGTTACATCTTTCGCAACCCTTTAACGCGGTTACCGAAAACCGCCACTGCGGGAAAATTTCCGCCGTTCCTGCCATTCCGGATAATCGTGAATCGCTTGTTCGCAAAAGGGTCCACCGAACTGCCGCACGATACGAGCGGCGGGTGAGTTGGATTCCGGCCCCAGTCGGCCACCCTGGTGGTGCGCGGAGCAGGCGTCAGGCCGAACGCAGGGTGAGCACGGTGATCTCGCTCGGCGCGAAGACGCGCAAGGGCGGGCCCCAGAATTCGGTGCCCCGGCTCGTATAGAGCTGGGTCCGCTCGCCGTGTCTGCTCAGCCCGTGCACCGACGGCTGGTCCACCCGCACGAGGTAGTGGAACGGCCAGATCTGGCCGCCGTGGGTGTGCCCGGAGATCTGCAGGTCGACCCCGGCGCGGACGGCCTCCCCGATCTGCTTCGGCTGGTGGGCCACCAGCAGCACCGGTAGCTCCGAGTCGGCGCCGCCGAGTGCACGGGTCAGGTCGGCGCCGTGGCCCGCCACCCGGGAACCCGCCGCCGTCGCGTCGTCCACCCCGGCGACGACGAGCCGGTCTCCGCCGCGTTCGACGACGAGATGCCTGTTGTGCAACGGTTCCCAGCCGAGCTCGTCCATGTGGTCGAGCCACGCCTGCGCCTCGCCGAAGTACTCGTGGTTGCCCGTTACGTATACTTTGGACAGTCGAGCGCGGATCGTGCGCAGCGGCTCGGCCTGGCCCCGGCGGCGCGCCACCGAACCGTCCGCGATGTCGCCCGCGTGGATCACGACGTCGCCGTCGAGCTCGTTGACAGCTGCGGCGACCTTCGCCGACCAGGCCGTGCGCTCGAGCGGCCCGAGATGGGTGTCGGTGATGACCACGACCCTGGTCCCGTCCAGCCCTGCGCCCAGCCGCGCCAGCGTGACGTCGACCCGCTTGATCCGCGGCAGCCGCATCGCCTCGAAGTGACCCCAGCCCACCAGCACCAGGGAAACGGCCACGACGGCGACGGCCACGATCCGCGAGCGCGCCGGGTTCTCGACGCCCGCGACAATGAGCACCAGGCGCAGCAAGTCACCCAGCAGGGTCCACACGAACAGCACCCACACCACGCCGAGCGTGCTGTCGCCGATCCGCGCGGCCCAGTCCTGCGCGCGGCGACTGTGGCCGAGGAACATCATCAGCGGGAACCCGACGAGCCCCAGCGCGAACACGACCGTACCGGCGATGGCAACCGGGGCGGGCCAGTCAGGACTGGGGAACACCAGCGCCCACCACGGCACGCCGAACAGCAGCAGCAACACCACAACGAGCATGACTGCCCGGCGGACCATCTTCATGCGCGCACCATGCGAGCTATCTTACTGGTTAGTTAGACTCGGCGGGATGAAGGTGATCCTCTTCGGCGCGACCGGCATGCTCGGCCAAGGCGTCCTGCGCGAATGCCTGCTCGATTCCGATGTGGTGTTCTGCGGGGTCAGGCGAGAGCCGTTGCACAGCAGCACTCCGGTGACTCGTTCGCCGGTGTGCGCCAGTCGGATCCGGCGGCTTTGCCAGGTGAACAGGGTCCACCGGCCCGGTCGGCTCGCGCTGCTCATCGTCGGGTCCCAGCGGTGCCCGCTCCCACGGCGGCAGATCGTGGGGCGCGTCGCTGGGGATGAGGTTGAGCAGCAACGTCTCGCGCAGCGTCGGCCCTTCGGGTAGGACGCCACCGAGGTGGCCGGACCAGCCGACGCCGATCGGGTACCCACGCCCGCCCTTCACCCTCGGGTCTCCGACGGCTCCCGACTTGATCCCGGACGGATCGAACGCCTGCGCGTGCACCAGCCACCGTGCGGCTTCGGCCGGGGACAAGGTCAACGCCCGGTCAAGGCGGGTGGAGAGTTGCCGGGCTGTGTGTTCGAGGGCTTGGTCGGCGTCGAGTCCGATGGTGATCCCGCCCGCGGCGTGGCGCCATACGACATTCCATGCTTCGTCGGTGACGGCCGCGTCGGGGAGATGCTGGGTGATGATGTCGCGTCAGCGCGGTAAGTCCAGGTTGGACTGTGTGGGGGATGATTAGCGTGCAGCAAACATCGAGCTGATGTCTGGTCGATTCCGGCGGTAACGGTATCTGGTCCTTGCCCTAAATCAAGCAGGAGACTGCATATGGAGCGCAGTGGACCGTTTCATCGGTGAGGCTCAGGTCTCGCAGTTCGGTATCGCTGGCACGTGCTCAACAGCACCCAGCAGCCATCCAGCACCGTGAGACAACCCACGAGTCAGGCGCGCGGTCGCGCCCCACCGGCCTTCGGCGGTGTCGTGGATCAGGCAGACCCGGCCCACGTCCCGCAGTGGCGGTCCGTCGGGGAACCGCAGCCGGGCCAGGACGCCGGGCAGGTCCGGTTCGGCGGGATCGACGGCGCGCCCGGACGCGGCGCTGGATTGCCAGCGTGACCAGCCGAACACCACGGCGACCTGGAACAGCAGCAGGTGCCGCAGCCACCGCACGGCGGGCCTGCCCCGCACCGGGACCACGACCAGCGCCGCGGCCGGGCCGCAGAACGCCGCGAGCAGCAGCGCGTCGGTGAGGCCACCGGCGGACAGCGCGATCACGACGGGCACCGTGAGCACCAGGCAGGTGATCGCCTGCGCTGGGTGCAGCCCGAGGATCCAGCCGGAGTGCTCGCGACGCGACAGGCCGCGATAGACCCGGGTCGTGGTGCTCACAGCGCCACCGCCGCGTCCTCGATCTCGGCGTCCGACACCCCGCCACCACCGGTGGTGGTGGTGGGGCCGTCACCGGGCACCGGTGGGGTCGGTGGGCTGCCACCGCCACCCGGCGGGTCACCCGGGCCGGGATCGTCGTCACCATCGTCGTCCTCGAGGGCGTCGGCCGGGCCGCTCGGCGGGTCCGCGGGTGTGACGTCGTCGGCCGCGTCGTCGACGGGACCGGGGTCCGCACCGGTGTCGTCCACGTCGTCGGAGTCGGTGCTCGTGTCGCCGCCGTCGGAACCACCGGCGTTGTCCTCGTCGCCGGTGTCGTCGGTGTCGTCGTCGCTACCGTCAGTGGTGTCGGTGGTGTCGGGGTCGTTGAGGGCGGAGTCGAACCGGTCGGTGTTCGCCTGTTCCTGCTGCTCGTCTCCGTTCTCGTCGTCGCCACTGTCCTTGCTCGTGGCTGTGCCCTTGCCGCCGAGCTTGCCCAGGGCGTGGGTGCCGAGTGTCCCGGCGGGGCTGTCGGCGCCGTAGGAGTCCAGCCCGGCGCGCGACGCCTGGTCGCGCAACGCCGCCCCGGGGTCGGTGCTGGGGTCGATGAACGCGAACAGTTTGAACAGCACCAGCGGCACGCACAGCGACACCAGCAGCACACCGATCCCCGCCAGCAACCCCGAGAGCCCCTCGGCGCTACCACCGACCGCGACGCCGACCACCAGCGTCAGCGCCAAGGCCGGTTTCATGACGAGCACGACGACCGTCCAGCGCAGCCCGCGCCAGAACCACACCGTGGTCGAGGAGTACAGCAACCCGGCGGCGGTCAGCGGGATGGTGGCGACCAGGATGTAGATCGCGGCTTCGCGAAACAGCATCTCGACCACGAAGCCCAGCGCCGCGGGGATCACGCCGAACAGCCCGCCCAGGCCGAGCGCCACCGCCTGCACGGATTCGGTGAGCGTGTCGGTCAGGCCGGTCAGCTTCAGCGCCTCGTCGAAGCGATCGACACGCAACCCGTAGTCCAGGATCCCCTCGGTCAGCCCGTCCGCGGCGCTCAGCGCGACCGCGACCATCCCCACGGTCGCGGCGAGCGCGATGCCGTACTGCAACGGCCCGACCAGCAGCCGGGTGAACCCGCGTCCGCCGCGCAGCATCGCCGCGGTGATCTGGGTGAAGAACAGTCCGAGCGCGAGGATGCCACTGATCCACAGCATCAGCGGCCACAGCACCCCCACGGGCCCGTCGGTGGTCGACACGGTGAACGCGGAGAACGTGTCGACGAGCGCGAACGCCACCCGCAGGATCGCCAGCGACGTCGTCCAGATGGCCTTCATCAACAGTTCGAACGGTGCGGCGACCGCTGTTCTCGCGGCCAGCCCCAGTGCGTCACCGACCGTGCCCAGCAGCTTCTCAAGTTCGTCCGGGGTCATCGCTGACCTCCGCTCAGCGCGCGGTAGCCCGCGGCCACCGACTCGGCGCTGCCCGGCCATGCCGACGTGGCGTACGCGGCGCGGGCACCGGGGCTGATGCGCCAGCCGGTGCCGGTCCAGCGCAGCGCCTGGCAGTCACCGATCCCGACCACCGTGGTGCGTCCCTGCCGGGTGAGCGAGAGCTGTCCGAGCGTGCACACCACCACGTACCGGCCGTGGTCGGCGGTGCCTTTGATCAGGCCGTGGGTCACGTCGTAGGTGAGCTCAAGGCCCGGTGTCAGCTGGCCGGGCGGGATCCCCGCGCTGTCGCGCAAATGCGTCAGCACGACGTGCAGGCCGCTGTGCCGCACGTCCGGTGCGCCGGGCAGCGCGAACTGCTGGTAGGCCCGGGAGTAGGTGGCGGGGTCGCCGCCCGCGGCCCCGGCCTGGTCGATCGCCCGCAACTGCGCCACCGCCCCCGCCGCGGTCCCCGGGAACGTGTCGGCGATCCACCGTCCGGCCGTCACCGCCGCTGGGGTCGCGGCGGGCAGGACGATGTCGGGGCCCGCGGCCTGGGTGGTCAGTTCGTGTGGCTGCGCGGCGGTGATCGGCAGGGCCAGCATCGGCCGGGTCGCCAGCGCGGCCTGGCCCGCGAGGTCCCACCCGGGCTCGACCGGGACCGCGCGCGAGGAGGTCGGCGGGTGCGGGGTCGGTAGGCCCGCCGCGGTGGTGGCGTGATGGGCCACGACGAGTGAGACCGCGACGCCCGCGACAACGACCACCGCGAGCGCGAGGGTGGCGAGGCGGGCTCCGGCGCGGCGACGCGTGCGCAGGTCGGTGAGCGGGTCCATGGGTCAGCCGCCCGCGAAGCCGCTGATCAGCGTGTAGCCGATGCCGTAGAGGATCGCGCCACCGACCGCGCAGAGCATCATGACCAAACCGACCTTGCCAGCGCGGTGATGGTCGATCCACCGGCCCCCGGCCCACACGATGATGCCGATGAAGAAGCCCATGACCAGCGCGACACCGGCGGCCCACTTCGCGTTGTTGAGGATCCCGAGTATCCGGCCGGATCCCGGTGGCGGCAACGGCACCGGAGTGGGGATACCCAGCGGGCCTGACGTCGGCGGTGGTGCCGAAGGGCCGGGGGGCTGGGCGAGCCAGTCCCCCAGGACGTGGACGAACGTGTGGCCGAGCATGAACGGATTCCCCTTCCCGCGCCCAGCCGAGGCCGAGCGAACGGAGCGGGGAGGGCTTCGTCAACGAGGGTGAGACATGGTTGGTCAGCGGCGATGGGCTTGCGAGCGGCGAGCTATCGCAGTGCCGGGTCTGTCCACACCCGACACGGCACGCGATCAGTGTCCAGAATGGATGATGAGGGCTGATGGAGTTGTTCTGCGGCAACGCTCGTCAGGTCGCGGCATCAGGCGGTGGGCCATCGATACCTCCCGTCGATCGGGTCGCCCGACCGCGGTCGGCCCGGGTGTCGGGTGGGGAACACGGTGCGGTGAGGGCGCCGGTTCGCCGCAGTGCGGCGGTGACGCTGGCGCGGAGCCGTTTCGGGGTCACCGCCGCGGTGATGCCGTGGGCCGCGATGTCGGCGTCGTGGGGCAGGAACGTCGCGTCGGCCATCAGCTGCTGCACCCGGTGCCCCGCGGCACCCGCCACGGCCGGTGGCCACTTCCTGGCGCCGGTGACCACCAGGTGCACGGGAGCGACCGCGATCCCCGCCTGGATCCACGGATCCAGCCGCGCCAGCACCTGCTCGGCATGGGCGAAGCGACGGGACGGTGGGGCGCACCACCAGCATCGGTTGTGGAGCCGGCGTCCCGGTGCGCAGCCACGCACCGGATCCCGCGAGCGGATGCGCCGTGACGCGCCAGGGATCGTGACCGAGATCGACCACGGTCACGTCGATGTGCCACTCGCCCGGCCGCCAGAATCCCGGCGGTGGCACCAGACCGGGCGCGAGGACGGGCAGTGTCGTCTCCGCCCGCGCCAGCACTGCCCGCCCGCGCCAGGAGAAACGCACGCGGACCGCCGGATGCGGCCCCCGTACCTGGGGTCCATCCGACGCGGCGGCGCGGTTGAGCCCGGACCGCGCGGGATCCGCGGTGTCGACCAGCAGCACCGAACGCCCAGCGGCCTGCGCGGCGTCCGCCAGGACTGCCGCGGCCACACTCGCGCCGCCACCTGGCGACGCGGCCAGCACCGGGACCACCACGCCGAACGCGGCCCAGTCGACGCGACGGTGAACATCGACCCGCGGGTACTGCCGCGATACCGCGTCGGCAGCGCGCACCGTGGCCCGGGCGACATCGCCAGCACGCGCCGACCACCGGGAACCGGATAGCGTCGCGCGCCGCGCCGAGCCGTTGCCACTGCGAGACCACCCCGCCGTGGGTGTCCCCGCGCCACGGCCGGGCGCCCCTGCCGACAGCGACGTCGCCTCGAGCGGGCCGGGGCGGGCCGACCGTGGCGCTCCACTGTCGGCACGAGTCGATGCTGCGTCTGTGCTGCGGGCGGCTCCGGCCTTGCGCCCGGTGTCCTGTGGGTCCAGAATCGACCACGACAGTTGACTATCTGATGTCAATAGTAGGCAAGTAGTCGATATTGTCAACCGAAGCGGGCAGTCTGGTATCCTGCGGACCTCTACGCCCCCTACGATGTGAACACTGACAGCAGACACCACCGACGACGTTGGGGGACGGCACCGTTGGATGAGGGACCCGATGTGACGACGCGGCCATCTCCGCACCCGGCTGGCCAGACAGCACCACAGGACATCGACTCGCCACTGCCGCGGCGTTCGCGCGGGCAGTACCACGAGCTCGCTCTGCGGGTGCTGGCCTTACCGACCTTGGCGGACCGCCTGTCCTACTTGATCGAGACCGAGTCGCGGTTCTGGATCCGCAAAGACGACCGCTCGCCCGTGGTCGATCCTGACGTGATCGCCGCCGCTCCCGGGCGCGCGAGCCCCTATGTGTCCAAGACGTCGACGGTGCCGCAGATCGTCGAGTGGGTACGCGCTCGCACTGGCCTGACGATGACCAAATCCTCGCTGTACAACCTGCGTGAAGGAAAAAACGTCACCCCACGGACCGCGATCCTCACCGCTTTAGGCGAATTCTGGCGCATCGACCCGAGACTGCTCGACCCCACGGTGCCGGCCAGCAGCTTCCCTTACCCTGACACTGAAGCGAGTCAGCTGGATCCGCTGGAGCAGCGGACGTATGACCTCATGCGGGAGGTCGGTCTCACCAGCGTGAGACCCCGTGAAGTCGCGAACACCTTCCAGGGAAGTACCGACGCCGACAAATTGCAGCTGCTGGGCATCCTGGAGGCGATGGCACAGCACCGCAAAACCGAGCACCACGACAAGCCTTGACCCGCGCACCGGGAAGCGCAGCAGCCACACACCCCGCAGACGCCGGAACGCGGGCGGCCTCGATGCAGCAACCGGCGTTCCGGCGGGGCAGGTCGATGGGTGCCAGCCTCCCGACGCGCTGCCGCTCCACGCGAACGAGGCGAGATCCACGAACGCCGAGACTGTGGTGCCCGCCACGATGGTGATCAAACAGTCGTCATCGGCGCCAGTAGCTCGAACATTTCCTTCATTACGACGTAAGTATGGGACTGCCCAGGCGCGGAGTCGTGCTCCTTGTGGGAGGTACTGCCGCTGAACCCGACGTCACCTGCGGCGGCCGTGCACGCCGCCGACCACCGCAGGTGACAGGGTTTCGAGCTCTACTTGTTCTTGCGCTTTCCAGCGAACAGTCTGCCCAGAAGGCCACTGCCGACAATGAAAGCGAGGACCACGAGGACGGCAGTGACGTCCGTAGTGGTGAACCAAACTATTGCCAAGACGACCGCTGGCCATGGCATCGTGATTTGGTTCTGGCCCATATTTCGTGATCGTGTTGACCCGCTGCGACGGCGCGGCAAGGGCTCTGTGATCATGTCCGACCGTGGGTTGATCATGGTCTGGACGTGCTGTTTCCGCATCTGGCGGGTGTCGTGGTTGAGCGGGTCGAGCAGATCGGCTCGACGGTGTGGATGTGGGCGCATCCCCGAGCTGTCGAGGCAGCGTGCCCAGGCTGCGGTCAGCGCTCGGTACGGGTGCATTCGAGATATGAGCGCCGGGTTGCCGATGCCGCCGTGGCGGGTCGGCGGCTCGTGATCCGGCTCCGCGTCCGGCGGTTCTTCTGTGCCGAGACTGCCTGCCCCGCCAAGACTTTCGCGGAGCAGGTCACCGGACTGACCCAGCCCTACCGCCGGCGCACACCGTTACTGCGGACCATGCTCGAGGCGATCGGGCTCGCGGTGGCCGGTCGCGCCGGCGCTCGCCTGGCGGCGATGCTGGGCTTGTTTGCCAGCCGGAGCACACTATTACGGCTGATCCGCGCGCTGCCCGATCCCCAGGCCGGATCGGTGACGGTGTTGGGGGTCGACGATTTCGCCCTACGCCGCGGCCACAACTACGGCACCGTCTTGATCGACATGGACACTCACCGGCCGGTCGATGTTCTGCCCGACCGGGAAGCTGCCACGCTCGCGACGTGGCTGTCCGATCACCCCGGAACGACAGTCGTGTGCCGCGACCGCGCCGGGGCCTATGCCGAGGGCGCCCGCACCGGCGCGCCGAAGGCCATCCAGGTCGCAGACCGCTGGCACTTATGGCACAACCTGGCCGGATACACCGAAAAGACCATCGCCGCCCACCACCACTGCGTGCGCGCCGAGTGGGATCCCCAACCCGAGGCCCAGCCCGAATCCCAGCTCGTCGTCGAGGTGCGCACCGCTGGCCTGGCCGATACAGCGCAAGCCGCACTCGCCGACCGCACGGAACAGTCCGCGCTCATCGTGCGCACGAAACAGCGGTACGAGGCAGTCCAGGCCATGAAGGCGACAGGCAAGGGCATCAAGGCGATCATGCGGGAGCTCGAGCTGGCCAAGGACACGGTGCGCCGCTTCTATCGCGCGGAGAGCGTCGATGAGCTGCTGGCCAAGGCCCGTGCCGGGCGCCCGGTCAAACTCGACGAGTACAAGCCGTACCTGCATCGGCGGTGGAACGAGGGGTGCACCAACGTCCTGCAGCTGCACCGCGAGATCACCACTCAGGGCTACCGTGGCTGCTACAGCTCGGTCCGTGATCACCTCGCGCCCTTCCGCGAGCTGAGTGCCGCGCCGCCGGCGAAGCCGACGACGCCGAAGGTACGCACCATCACGTCGTGGATGCTGCGCCGCCCTGAGGACCTTGATGACCACGACCGGCGCGATCTCACCCGAGTTCTTGACGTGTGCTCGCACCTGAGCGCTACCGCTGCCCACGTCCGGACCTTCGCCCAGATGCTCACCGGCCGCCACGGCGAGCGGCTCGACACCTGGATGCGCGACGTCGAGGGTGATGACCTGCCTTACCTGCGCTCGTTCGTCAACGGACTCCGGCAGGACTACGCAGCAGTCCTCAACGGACTCACCCTGCACCACAGCTCCGGAGCCGTCGAAGGCAACGTCAACCGCATCAAAATGATCAAGAGGCAAATGTACGGCCGCGCCTCATTCGACCTGCTCCGCAAGCGAATCCTGCTCGCCGACTGACGACCAGGGGCCGAGACGATCACGAAATATGGGCCAGAACCCGTGATTTGGCCCCGGTTCGGCACCTTTAACAGGCCCCACCGATCGGGGGACTTGATCGGTGATCTCCGGCGAGTCGGCGGATCTAGCAGCAATGCCGTGTAGTTAGTCGGTGTGGGGTGTTGTCAAGGGGCTGCTGTGAGTGAGGCAGCGGGGCCCCGGTAGACAGGTTTGTCCTCGCGAGACAACCGCTACCAAGGGGCTCCGCTGCCTGCTCAGTCTGTCATCACCCGCACGATCACTGTGGCGTCAGGTCGGTTCGCGCCTGGTCATCTGGGTGAGTTGACCCAGATCGTGCCGTTCGACCTGATCGACGAAGTCCTCGTCGAATCCCGCACCGTCCAGGCCCGGGTGCGGGATCTGCCGTCGCGTGTCGTGGTCTACCTCCTGCTGGCCGGGTGCCTGTTCGCGGACCAGGGCTACAGCCAGGTACGGCACCGGCTCGTCTCCGGACTGGACGGCCTGGACGTGGCCACACCGACCGCCGGGGCGTTGTGCCAGGCCCGCCGCCGTCTCGGGATCGCGCCGATGAAAGCACTGTTCGACCTGCTGCGCGGCCCTGCCGCCGGTATCGCCACCACCGGCACCCGGCGGCGTGGGTTGCTCGTCTGCGCGATCGACGGCACCACCATGACCGCACCCGACAGCACCGCGAATCTGCCCGAGTACACCAAACACCGCTGCAACAACGGCGGTTCGGGATACCCGCTGATCCGGGTCCTGGCCCTGGTAGCCTGCGGCACCCGCACGATCATCGACGCAGTGTTCGGCCCCACCAGCCTCGGCGAGACCACCTACACCCACCGGCTCCTGCCCAGCATGCACACCGGCATGATCGTGCTGCTCGACCGCAACTTCGCCACCAAAGACCTACTCGCCTCGATCGACGAGACCGGCGCGAAATTCCTGGTACGCCTCAAAAACGGGCGCACAATGCCCGTGCTGCGGCGCTACCCCGACGGGTCCTACCCGTCCATGCTCAGCCGGGTCGCGGTGCGGGTGATCGACGCCGAGATCACCATCAGCACCGACAACGGCCAGCACACCAGCCTCTACCGGCTGGCCACCACCCTGCTCGACCACCACCGCTATCCCGCTGCTGGGCTTCTCACGCTCTATCACCAACGCTGGGAGATCGAGACCGCGTTCCTGGAGATCAAATCCACCATCCTGGGCGGGAAAGTCCTCCGAGCCCGCACCCCAACCGGTGTGGTCCAGGAGATCTACGCCCTGCTCGTCACCTACCAAATCCTGCGCACCGCGATGGCCGACGCCACCGACACCCAACCCGGCACCGACCCAGACCGGGCCGCGTTCACCATCGCCCTGCACGCTGCCCGCGACCAGATCGTGCACGCCACCAGCGTCATCGCCGACACCAACATCGACCTCGTCGGCGCGATCGGCAGACTCGTCCTAGCCAACCTCCTGCCCGACCGGCGCATCCGAACCAGCTACAAAGCCACCATCGGCATCAACATCCTCTTGACACACCACGACAGCACCTAACTACACAACATTGGTACTAGCTCGTGAACGACACCGCCGACGGTGGTGACGGTGCGCCAGCGTTACCGACGTCCACCCCGTTCGTCACAGGAGAACCACCGGACACGTGAACTGCCGGACCGAGCATGCTCAGGGCGGCCGGGACGATGGTCGGCAGTGTCAGGGCGCGGTGTCAGGGCGCAGTGTCAACGCCACACCGAGCCCCTCAGATCTGGGGATTTGCAGGGGCGGTCATCCAGATCTGAAACACGCAGGTCGATGAGAAAGCTATGGCGGAAACGCCGAATCGTGGGGAGCAACCCGGTGCCATCCAACGGCCAACTCTGCAGGTCAGCAACACGGCAAACACGTCGCGGGGGCCTTCATCATGCCGCGCAATACTGGTGTCAAGGTGTTCGGCATCGCGCAGCACTGAGTCGGCTACACCGACGGCAAGGGAAGGATCGCCGAACACGGCGGAGCGGCCGCCAACGATCATGACGTCGCGCTGGTGGTCAGCGGAGAACGGCAAGGGGGAACGCCGACTGTGCGGAACTCCGTGGAAACGACGCAGATCGCGCCGACGATTCGTGAGCTGCCGGACTTGCACTCGAGGACCCCACAGTCGGTCCGGACCGAGGGAACCACCCGCGCTGCCGTCCCTCGGATGACCCGGCGACGAACGCTGAACCGCCTCGCCCGGCGTGACCCTCAGCGCGCCGGGCGAGGCGGTCCCTCGCACCTGCCAGGATGGCCTGGCCGGGCCATCCATAAACAGGTCGCCGAGACCAGTGACAGCGCGAACAACCAGCCCGCGACGACATCACTCAGGTAGTGAACTCCCAGCAAGAGCCGGGAGAAACCCGTGAGGAACACGGCGGTTGCGACGACGGGACAAATCGTCCGGCGCAACCCCTGACACAGCGCCGGCCACACCAGCAGCACGAGGATCGCCCCGCCCAGCGCGGACGTCAGCGCGTGGCCGGACGGGAACGACGGCCCACTCGCCTGGGACACCGGATCGGTCCAGACCGGCCGGGTCCGTCCGAGCAGCAGCTTGACCCCGCCGTCGACCGCACCGCCCAGCACCAGGGCGGCTAACGCCCACACCGCCACGAGCCGCCGGCGATGCAGGAAAGTCCACACAGCGACCACGACCACCGAGACTCGCCACGTCCATGGGCCGAAAACGTCCGTCCAGACCTGTGTCACCCGGGCCACGGCCGGATGATCGACGGCGTAGCCATGCAGAAACACGGCCACGCTCCGGTCGAGCGTGATCACCGGGTCCCAGTTCAGCACGACCGCCAACGCCACCAGTATCGCCGGCACACCGAAGACCGCCGCCGCCGCGACCAGACCGGTGGTACCCGGCCCGGAACGTTCGCCAGCGGGCCCGTCCACGATCGGGTCTCGCGGCCGTTCCTCCGGCACCAGTGTCACGGCAGCACCGACCTGGATGCCCGGACGACGACCACGAAAAAGTCCCGTTGATCATCCTTGAGGTAACGGTCGGCCGCGCCCGGCATCGTCGGCAGCAGCTTGTCGGGCGCGACGGCCTGCGGGCCGGGGCGGTAGGTGTTGAAGGTGACCATGCCCGAGTGGATGTCCAGTTCCATGCCGCGCACGACGCCGGCCCGCACCATCGCGGCGGCGAGCGTGGTCAGGGTCAGTTTGTCGCCGGCCACGTAAACCAGGTTCCCGGCCGTGTCCACACCGACTCCGGAGCGCCAGGTGTACTGGAACTGGTTGCTCGCACTCCCCCAGTGCCCGGCCGGGTTCTGTTCGAGTCCCGCCGCGGGCCGGGCATCGTCGACGACGAGATCCAAGTTCTGCCGCACCGCGACCACATCGGCGGTCACGGTGGCGTCGCGTCCCCACTGCGCGACGGAAACAACCCCGTCGCGGTGGATCACCGCCGACGCCCTGCCGTCCTGCAACGGCACGAACTCGCGTCCGCCGGCGTAATAGCCACCGGGCGAGTCCTTGAACCGGAAACCCGAGTTGAAGGTCGCCAGCAACGACGGTCGCAGCGCAGCAGGCACCCTCGCCTGGCCGGTGCCGCCAGGTTCCTTGGTCCCGCCGATCAGCTGGGTCCGAACCAAATTCTGGTTGAGCCAGGCCACGCCGGCGACGACACTGCCGTGTGCCGCGTCCGGCCGCAGAAAGGTCGTGTAGTCAATGGCTCCGCCGCCCGGCGCGGGCACGCCCGGCACCCAGAGGCCCTCACCGGGCAGTGGATGCGCGGACGGCGCCAAGTCAGAGGGCCGCTGCGCGGTGGGCGACGTGACGCGGTTCAGCGCCCGGCTGGGTAACTCCGCCGCGGACGGAGGTGCCGACGAGGGCGGATTCCTGGTGTACCACCAGTTCTCGACGGAGTTGACCATCCCGCCCAGACCCATGTCCCGTACCCAGTCGACCGATCGCACAGTCAGGGACGCGTCACCCGGATAGGTCAGCGCCCGGACGTAGGTACCGGCCGGATAGACAAGGAGAACGAGCAGGACCAGTACAACCGTCCGGCGCCTCTGTCGCTTTCGCGACCGTCCGCGTGGGATGACCGTGCCGGGAGCCTCGCTCATGAACCGACGTTAGGTCGTAGCCGGTGTGCCGTAGGACAGCGAAAAGCAAGCTCAGGGGAAAATCAGCAGCGGGTCAGGCTTCCCGGAACGAGAGCAGCAGAGTCAACAGAGGCGGCTCCGTCTGGCGGAGGGCCAGTCGGCTCTGCTCGGCCTCGACGAGACTGCGTGCCAGCGCGAGGGCGATCCCGTGTCCGCCGCTGGTGGCGTTGCGGCGCCGGACACATCGACATCGGGGCGATCCCGGCGGCGTCGTTCGCCGGGTCGATCGTCGGTTTCCAAGGCCACCGTGCCCCATAGGCAGGCCTCACCCGAGGTGTGAGAACGATGTCGGTGCGCACCCACATCGTCACGAAGGCCCGTGGCGGGGCGGCGATGTGGTCGCGGACGCGCCGCCCGGGAACTGCGGTCAGGTGGCGCCCGGCTCGACCGGCGGCGGCTCGCCGGGATAGAGCGGCGCACCGGGCTGTGGGTGCGACCGGCGTCCCGGACCGATCGCTGGTCGTGGTGCTAGCCGTCACTGCGGGAAGCGGGGCCCGGCGACACTGCAGGCGTCGATCGCACGGCCGGTCGTGGCGATCGGTACCCGACAAGCCGAAGCCCTGCCAGTGGTTCTGGCCGTGATCACGCACCGTTCCTTGACGACCGCGAACCGGGCGCCTCGGGAGAGGTTTGAAGGCGGTCACCACCGGGAATCTCCGCCGTGGGCTCGACCGGGCCCGTCGTCTCGGAGGTGTGACCGTGGGACTTATCATCGGTTTGCTGCTGTTGTGGCTCGTCCTCGCCGTTCTCGGCTTCGCCATCAAATCGTTGTTCTGGCTGGCGATCGTCGCTCTCGTGCTGTTCGTGGCCACCGGAGTCTTCGGAGCCATCCGCCGCCGGGCCGCGCGCTGAACGCGGGCAGCGGCCTCAGCGTCGGCGGATGATGTTCGAGGGCTTCACCGAGGACCGGATCGAGCTTGAGCAGTCCTCCCTTCACCGTGTCGCACCACGCCTGGTCGAGCGGGGTTTCACGGTCGTCTGCCCTGATCTGCGCGGATACGGCCGATCCAGGGGCCCGGAACCAGCGGCGATGTCGAGGACATCACCCACCGCTGGTCGGCCCAAGACGCTGAGGCATACGACGCGCTGCCGATGATTGGGATCCTATCTCCCCGGTTCGTCGACATTGTGGGTGGCGACAGGGTTCGCGAGGTGGGGTTTGCCGATGGGCACCGTCGCCGGGCGGATCCTCGCCGACCGCATCACCGGCGACACCAATCCCCACGGCGAACTCTTCTCACCGCACCGGGTCAGTCTGCGCGCGGCGCCCACCTTGGCGCAGATGAACACCGCCGTCGCACTCGATCTCATCGGCGATCGGCTCGTGCCACCCGACGCCGACGGCGACGATGTCCCCGTCGGCACCGCCCGGGGTGAAGTTCGACGGGCGGGGCAAAAAGGTGTCTACCGTGACCGGACGGGAGCGGTGCACGCGGTGTCGCTGCGCTGCACCCATCTGGGATGCCTGCTGCGGTTCAACGGCGCCGAACGCAGCTGGGACTGCTCGTGTCACGGCTCCCGCTTCGACGTCGACGACACTGTGCTCGAGGGCCCCGCCACCCTCCCACTCCCACGTCGCGAGGTGTGAAGGAACGTCATCGTCACGAGGGTCGCGGACGATGTCGGCCCCCTGCTCTCCCCGCACGGCGAGCGACGGTGCCGATCTGGACCGAGTCACCTCGGCGCGAATGACTGAGTCGGACCGCACGCCCGACGGGCACTTCATGGTAGTTCGGCGTTGCGGAGTTCGGAGGCGTGGAGCTGGTCTTCGAGGGTGATGATGCGGCAGGCGGCGTCGAGGCCGGTGCCGTGATCCACCAGTTCCCGCACCCGCGCGGCGAGGCGCAGTTGGCGGCGGGAGTAGCGGCGGTGCCCGCCGGCGGAGCGTT
>NZ_JAYMZS010000158.1:0-16479 GCF_035828755.1 Amycolatopsis sp. H20-H5
TGCAGGTGTCAGGTCCCACCGGGGCGATGACCGTGGTGCTCGTGCCGCTGGTCGCCCGCCACGGCACTTCGGTCGTGTACCCGATCGCCGTGCTCGCGGGCGTGGTCGTGCTGGCAGCCGGTCTGTTACGTCTGGGAAGGCTGTTGACCTACATCCCTTGGCCCCTGGTAGAAGGCTTCTCCCTGGGCATCGCGATCGTCATCGCCGCCCAGCAGGTCCCCAGCGCGCTCGGCGTCGCGAAACCCGACGTCGAGAACGCCGCGGCCGCCGCCGCGGTGACCGTGGCCCGGTTCGCCCAGCACCCTCAGTGGGCTGTCCTGGGACTGCTGGCGCTGTCGGTCGTCTTGGCCGTGGCGCTGCCCAAACTGCACCGATCGCTCCCGGCGAGCCTGATCGCGGTCGTCGTGGTCACCGGGGTGGCTTCGCTCACCGGAGCCGAAGTCACCGTCATCGGAAACCTTCCGTCAAGCCTGCCTGCCCCGTCGTTGCCGGATTTCGCCGGACTTCCCGGTCTCATCGCCCCTGCCTTGGTCGTGGCCTTCCTCGCCGCACTCGAGAGCCTGCTGTCCGCCCGCGTCGCGGACGGCATGAGCGACGCACCCCGCCACAACCCCGACCGCGAACTGTTCGGCCAGGGCCTGGCCAACATCGCGTCGGGACTGTGCGGCGGCCTCCCGGCCACCGGCGCGATCGCCCGCACAGCGGTCAACGCCCGATCCGGAGCCCAGACCAGGGTCGCCGCGCTGACCCACGCACTCCTGCTCGCGGTGATCATCTACGCCGCGTCCGGGCTGGTGGGCAAGATCCCGCTGGTCGCGTTGGCCGGGGTCCTGCTGGTCGTCGCTTACCGCATGGTCGAGCGTCACACCATCCGGGCCGTCCTCCGCTCCACTCGCGCCGACGCGGTCGTGTTCGTGGTGACCGCCGTCTGCACGGTCGCGTTCGACCTCATCACGGCCGTCGAAGCAGGGCTGGCCGTCGCGGTGCTCCTGGTCGTGGCGCGGATGGCGAAGACCGCTCGAGCGGTGCCGGAGTCGTTGAGCCCCGACGACATCACCAGCGCCACCGAGCACGCGCTGCTCACCAAACACGTGCTCGTCTACCGTTTCGACGGACCGCTGTTCTTCGCGGTCGCGGCGAGGTTCCTCGCCCAGATCACCGCCACCGCCGACGTCCGGGTGGTGATCCTCCGGCTCAGCGCCGTCGCCCTGCTCGACACGACCGGCGCCCGCGCACTCGGCGAACTCGCGGACGAACTCGCCGAAAAGGGCGTGACCGTCCTGCTCAAAGGCGCCACCCCCGAGCACACCCGCCTTCTGGCCACCGTCGGCACCCTGGCCCCGATTCTCGCCCGTGGCCACGTGTTCGCCACGTTGCCCGAGGCGGTCACGCACGCCGCCGAGCACGTCACGCGGTGGGTGAAAGACCGCCCGCCGGCCGTCTCGTAGTGGTGCCCGGCTATCGCCCGCCCGCACGTCACCCGCGCACGCAGCGCTGTTCTTCGACGTCCCATCTGCCCCCGCCGTCCACGCAGTTCGCATACTCCACCTGGCCGTCGACCCAAGCCTCGTGTCCCGCGCAGACCTGGTATTTCGACTCGTCCCCATCGCGGCATTCGTAGCCCGCAGTGGGAGGCTGCCTGACCGCGCTCTTCCGAACACTGCATTTCTTCTCACCGGGGAGGCAGGGGGTGTCGCCTCGGTCGATCCAGGAAGGCCACACACCGCAGGCCTTCACATAGTCTCCGGGGTCACCTGCCTTTTTCGCGTTCCAGTAGGCGTCACCGGGGCCGGTCCGGTGCTCGCGCAGCCGCCTGCGAGGAGTCCCAAGGTGAGAACTGCCCATGTCATCGTGTTCTTCATGCGTACGGCTTTCCCGTGAAGAGTGTTGCGGCTCCGCGAGTGCGAGTCGTACGCCGAGTGCGAAAGGTTACAGTCCGGCCCGATCTCGCCAGTCCCGAGCCAGTTCGTGAGCGGACCTCACCACCGCTTCGATCCGCCGGGGTAAGGGGGTGACAGAGGTCCCGGTGTCCGGGGACCAAGGACCGCAGAGTTCGCCGCCCGCGGCGCCTAGCGTCGGCAGTCTCCGATCGAGAAAGGCAGGGCCCGATGCGAGTACGCGACCTCATGAGCGTCCCGGTGATCACGGTGACTACGGGAACACCGGTGAAACAGGCAGCGAGCATGCTGGCGGACAAGGGATTCACCGCGTTGCCGGTCGTCGACGACGATGATCGCCTGATCGGCATAGTCACCGAAGCCGATCTCCTGCACGATCGATTTCCCCGCGATGCCCGGTATCACAACGCTTCCGACCCGGACAACAGCGAGGACGCGACCCGGAACCCGGCGGTGTCGGTCGGCGAGGTGATGACCACACCGGTCACGGCGATGGGCGCGGGCACCGATGTGGTCGAGTTGGTGATCGCGATGCTGGACAGCCGTGTGCGCAGTATGCCGATCGTTGACGGCTCCCGCGTCGTCGGCATTATCACGCGGCGTGACCTGGTACGGGTCATCGCCCGCGACGACCGCACCATCGCCGCGGACGTGCGTCACCGGTTGGCGGAGTACGGGGAATCGGGTCGCTGGACCGTTGACGTGGCCGGGGGCGTGGTCGAGATCGGTGACGAGTTCGACAACGAGACCGACCGGCATGTCGCGACCATCCTGGCCGAATCGGTGCCCGGCGTGACCCAGGTGCATGCGACCTGCCTGCATCCAGCCGACCGAGACGACGGTGTTCCGGCTGCAGAGCACGCTGACCAAATACAAACTGGAGAACGATTCGGACTACCACTTGGTCATCGATGACGGCAATGGCCAAACGATGATCATCGAGGCGCCCGATCCGGCTTGTGTCGGCTCGTCGAGCCCGTTGCTCACGAGCATCCAGAAAGTCAGGGCTGAGGTTGACGCCAAGGCTCCGGTGGTCGTGACGCATGTCGGGTCACTGCCGTGAGGCGTCTGCCATCTCCGTCTGAGGTGGGCCGTTGTCGGGTTCCGGTGTAGTCGCAGGCTGTGCGGCGAGTGGCGCGTCGCCTTCCGCGGTGGTGGGTGGCAGCCCTACGGTGACACCGGCGGCGAGGACACCGGCGTTGGGCAGCAACAGGGTTCCGTTGTCGACGGTCAGTGTCACGTAGGTCATCCCGAGGTGAATGACGCGGCCGGTGAATGGGCCGTTCAATGCCCCGGACCGGACTTCGATGGTGTCGCCAATCCGGAAGGGGCGGACCACCAGGATAACCAGCCCGGCGAACACGTTGCCGAGCGTTTGCTGTGCCGCGATACCGATGACCACTCCCGTCAGCGCACCGCCGAGGACGAGCTGTTGCAAGGGTACGGCGATGAGGCTCAGCCCGGTCAGGGCCACCACGCTGTAGCCAACCGCGGTGATCATTATGCGGAGGGTAGAGCCGGCCGCGCCGAATCGGCGGTGCGTGAACCTGCGTTCGACATGCGCGGCAAGAACGCGTGTGGCGGTGAGGCCTCCCGCGACGAACAGCAGCGTGCCCCCGAAGGTCAAAGCCTTGCTCCAGATGCCCGCGTGTTCTTCGAGAAGTGCCGTGCCCGGCATCCCGACGAGTACCAGACCCGTTAACGCGACTACCAAGGCGATTATCAGCCGGAGGGACAGCAGCCGCTTCCGCGGCGCCAGAACATGGGGGCCTTCTGTTCGCAGGGCTGACTCTTCCGGCTCCGCAGACCCTGATGCGGTCTCACCAGTGGCGGTCATGCCGATGGCCCGTGGCACAGTGGACCCGTTGTCATGGTGTCAAGGTAGAAGTCGCGTGCTGAGTGGACGCTGAGTGTCCGCTGTGAACGTGCTTAGAGTGTCTGATCCCGGCAGTAGCACATGGACTGCGATACCAGGCCGCATCGCAGTCGTGCAAAGGCTTGGCTGCGGCCGGTTCGGATTCCTCAGCCGATGGCAGGCGGGGACGCTGGGACGGAAGGGATGGCACAGTGGATATGCCGTGCTCAAGGTGGCGCAGGGAATCCCGCTTCTGTTGACGGTGCCGCTCTGCGGGCCGGTGTCGGCTTGCGGCGGCGCAGGAGTGGGACTGGCGGCGGTCGGCGTGGTGTCGGCACCGGGTACGGCGACGGCCCCGTGCGGAGTCGCCACTTGCTGGGGTAGCGCGAACGCTGTCTTGAGCGTGATGCGAAGGCGGCCGGTCGGTAGCTGGGGGTCGGCCCTTCCCGCCGCGTGGTTCTTCGGCTCGCCGTACTGGTCGTTCGGTGTGGTCGGCTGGCAGTTGATGCTCCTGCTGCTCGACCGGAGCAGGACCGGAGCAGGTTCGGGGGAGCGCTGCCGCTGCTGGCGGGCATCGCCGGCCGCACGTTAGAACGCGTCTGAGAACTGTCGCAGCAGCCGCCGCTCGAAGCCTCGAGCGCCTGTCCTTCGAAGCCGCCTACCCTCCACAAAGGACGAAAAGTCTACCCATTCGCCCGTTTCATACCGCCACGACCGTTTCACGCGTGCCCCTGAAGGCCACCATGACAGCGTTAAACGCCGTGAAGGCTCCCATCAGGGCACACGGCAAACCTGGGGTCGCGACTGAAGGGGACTCTCCCTCGATTCAACCTTGCAAAGGCCCTTTCACCAGAACAGACCGCGTGAAAGTCCCCGTCAGTTACGCGGCTCTAGGCGCCAAACTGGACGACATGACATCAGTTTCCGGCCGCACGTTAGACACCCGCGAGGAGGAGGTCCGTTGCCGCTGCGACGCCGTTGACGAAGGACGTGCGTCGTGCGCTGGCCGAGACGGTGATGTGCGCGCTGGCGGTCGCGCGATCCGGCGCCAGGGTGACGGTGCTGCGCGCCGCGGGTACAGTCCGCGTGGCCGCGGTCGGCGACTCGGACGATCCCGAGCCGTCGGTCGCGACGGCCGGAACGGTCGACCCGGACTGCGCGGTAGTGGCGGGGCCCTTACGCACGGAGGCGAGATGGGAGCCCGGAGACGGCGGAACGGAACCTGCGAAGAGACTGAGCGCGGTGGTGATCGACGACCACCCCGCCGTCCGGGCTGGGATCGTGCCTTGGCTGAGCACCGCGAGCCCGCCGATCAACGTCCGTGCCGCCAGCGGCGAGGTCGAGTCCGGGTGGGCGGGACGGGGGAGCTCTGTCGCTGTCGTGGTTCTCGAGCTCCAGCTCGTCGGCACAACCCGGCGCTGAACGAGTTCCGTCGCTGGCCGAGGCAGGCGCCACATCGTCGTCTATTCTCTGTGCGATAGCGACATCGCGCTGCAGTGTGCCATCAGTGCCCTTGTTTCAACCAGCAATCCGACGAGAGAGACGTGATGCTCGACAAAGTCCGCCATTGGGCGCCAGTGGAACACCTACGGCGGGCACTGCGTGAGAAAGCGATGCGCGCCGTCGAAGAAGTGGTGCAACGCTATCACCGCGAGCAGACCGACAACGTCACGCAATTGCGCGAGGCCGTCAGTGAACTGCGCGCGGCCCTGCACGGGGAGGCCGCACGAATCATCGACACCACCATTCAGTCCGAGATACGCCATCGCCACGACCTGGTGTTCGCCGCCGACACCGAGGCCGCGCGGCAGAGCGCCGAGCTGCTGCGCGACGTGATGTCCACATGCGTCCGGTTCGACCACCCCCACGCCACCCTGCGGCACGCGCTCGACCTCGCTCCGGCCGGCGGAATGGCATTGGAGTTCGGCGTGTTCAGCGGTAGCACCTTGCGGATCATCGCCGATGCGCGTGGCGGCCGCGACGTGTATGGCTTCGATTCATTCGACGGACTGCCCGAAGCGTGGCGAACGGATTTCCCGGCAGGCGCGTTCCGCTCGGACGAGCTGCCGGAGGTGCCGGGTGCCGAGCTGGTCGTCGGCTGGTTCGACAAATCCCTGCCGGGCTTCCTGGCCCTGCACCAGGGTCCGGTGGACCTGTTGCACGTCGACTGCGATCTGTACTCCTCCGCCCGTACCGTGCTGGACCTGGCCGGGCCGAGACTGCGCGCCGACAGCATCGTGGTGTTCGACGAGTACTTCAACTACCCCGGCTGGCACCATCACGAGTATCGGGCGTGGCAGGAGTACACGCAGCGCACAGGTACCGAGTTCAGCTACGAGAGCTACACCTACAACAACGAACAGGTCGTCGTTAGGGTGACCAAGGTCCGAGAGCAGGCTCATTGACCGGTCAGGTCCGGGGTTGAGTACGCCTGGTCAGCGTCATCTCTGTGGTACGGCTTCGCCCTGTGCCAGTGGAGTTTCTGACCGATGAGCAAGCCGAGAGCTACGGGACGTTCGGGCAGGACCCGACACGACCGGAACTCGAGCGGTTCTTCTTCCTCGACGACGAGGACCGCCGCCTGATCGGAATAGCCAAGTTCAACGGGATCGAACCTGTCCCTTCCGATCACTTCCGCAAAAGATGTCAGTGGTTCATCACGAACGGGTGCCTTTGCGTTTTCAGGACGTCATCGGTGGTCCACTGGATGATGAAGCTGGTTCACTTACACCGGCTTTCTCCCTCGACTCGACTGTTTTCCGGTCGTGTGGTGGAGTCACCTTTACATGAGGAGTTCCTAGTGAAAGTACGCCGCGCCGCACTCGCCTCCCTCGCTGCCTGCGCACTCATGGTGTCCACCATGGCACCGATGAGCGCCGCCGCGACCACCCAGGGCCGGGCATCGACGAACACCCCGCCGGCCGGCTGCGCCAACGCCATCGCCGCGGCCGTGAGCGCGGCCAACGCAGCGACCGCGGCCGCTGCCAACGTCGTCGACGCGGCGACTGCGGCCGCCGCCGCGAAGGCGTTCGCCGAGGGGGTCCTCACCGGCACACCGGCCGCCGTCAGCGCCGCTGCCGCCAACCTGGGCGCCTTCACCGCCGGGGCCGCGACCACCGCGGCCGCTAGCGCGGCCGCCCACGCCACCGCTGCCAACGCGACCATCGGCGTCATCGTCGCCTGCGCGAAGGCATAGTGCACCCGGTCGGCGGGCCGGGTCCGGACTCCCGCTCGGCTGCCACCGGTCAGGCCCTTCAGTGAGGTGGCCGGGCACTTCAGGAACGGTCATCAGCGGCGGAAGCCGCCGGTGACCGCGTCACCGTTGCGGGCAGTTGCGGATGTCGCTTTCAGACGAGGCCACGACCACGTTGACGGCAGAGAGGCCCAGTGCACTGACCCTGAGGTGCACCGCGTTGACCGTGAGCCCCTGATCCGGGGCGGTGAAGGGGATCTGCTCGTTGAGGACAAGCGACACCACACCAACCTCGACCGCGGTGTTCGGCGCGATCTGAGTGGGCTTGGCGATGACCACGGTGGTGCCGACCTGCAAGAAGGCGATCGTGGTGGTGCCCGCGGATCCCGCGCAGTTCGTGGTCGAGGAGGACTGCACAGCACGCAGGCTGGTCACCGGGATTGCGGTGACGGCGACCGTAGCGTCGGCGACCGACGCGGCGGCTGTCGACATCGCAGGGGTGGCCTGAGTGGTGACGTTGGCGCACAGGGCGTGGGCGCTGATCGCTCCGCTGAGTGTCGCGACGCACGGGGTGGACGTCGTCGAGGACAACGGCGTCGAGACGAACCCGGTGTCGGGAACGGGAAGCACCGTAATGAGGGGACCGCCGAGCAACACCGTGGTCGCGCTGAGCCCATATGCCCTGCCGGTGAGGACTTGTGCGGTCACCACCACTTGTTCGCTGCCACAGAGTGAGGTGACCGCGCGGTTGGCTGAGTCACCACTGTAGGTCGCCATCCAGTTGTAGGTGCCGACAGCTCCGGCCGGGACAGGGCCCGAGGTCGCGGTGCGCCCGGTGAGCGCACTGGTCCTGGTGGCGATCGGCGCGGCGCAGGTCAGGTCGCCGGGGCCGAAGAGGGTGAAGGTCACGGTCCCCGTGGGCGAGGCGCCGCCGGTCAGCCGCGCGGTGTCCGAAAGAGCGCCGCCGACCGGGACCGAGCCGGAGGGCGTGGTGGTGATTGTGGGTCCGGCCTGGTTGCCTGCACCGGCGCAGGTACTGACCTTGTTGGAGTCCATGGTGACGGCTCCGGTATGCGCGTAAAGGCTGCCGGTGCTGTCCGCATTGCCGGCGACAGTGATCGATGTTCCGGCGAGGATATTGCCGACGAAACTGGTCCCGGTGCCGATAGTAGCGCTGGCGCCGATCTGCCAGGTGATGTTGTCGTGATTGCACGGGGTCGCACCGCCGGTCAGCACCACTGCCGCGTTGCTACCGGTAGTCAGCGAGCTGGCGACTTGGATCACCCAGGCGGCGTTGGGGTTTCCCTGTGCGTCGAGGGTCAAGGTTCCAGTCAGCTGAGCAGAGGAGTTGAAGCAGTAGACCCCGGGGGGCAGGGTCAGTCCGCCGAGGTCTTGCCCGGTGAGGTTAGTGTCGCAGGGTTCACCGGCGGCGTAGGTGATGGCCGTACCGACGTCGGCCTGGGCTTGGGCGGCCACGGCGTCGGTGGTGTGGACGGTGCCGACCACCGAACCGGGCGGAAAGCCCACCACGGCTGTCCCCGGGCTGACTCCCAAATCACCAGTGACCACGGTCGGACCGGTGTTGGTGACCGTCGAAGCGCCCAGCACCGCGAAGTTCGAGGCGGAGCCGAAAGGCGGGCTCGTCGCCGCCTGCGCGGCAGCCGGGACCACGACGGCCACCCCCACAGCCAAGGCGATTGCCGCGAGCGCGGACCCAGTTCTGTGTAATGCTCTCATGAGGCCAGCTTTCTTGAATCGAGGAGGATTCCACGAGATCCGGCCTCACCGCTAAAAACCACGATTCCTGGTCTGCGGCCGTGATCTTGCGAGTGTCAGGCCACCGGGGTCTGGGGTAACAATAGGCACCCTACCCGCCGCACATGATCCTTCCGGGAAAACGGGAAACACAACACGGATGCGAGCACATTGCGGATCGCCCCGGGTTTGTTGGAGGCCGATCGTTCTGGGAAGGATGAACGGCGTGGCAGCAGTGAGCAGGTGCCCGGTTGAGTTGAAGGAACGTGCCGTGGCGATGGTGCGTGAGCTGGAGAAGGAGTCTGGGCCGGGGCGTGGCGCGATCGCTCGGGTCGCGTCCCAGTTGGGGTAAGTCCGGAGACGTTGCGGCACTGGTTCCGGCTGGCGCAAGACGGTCACCGGTCGGTTGGTCCGTCGTTGGCCGAGTCGGTGAACGCGCGGGACGCGGAGTTGGAGAAGAAGAATAGGGAGCTTCGGCGGGCAAATGAGAGATCCTGAAGTTCCGGCTCACCTGTTGTTCGGTGGGTGGGTTTTTATGATCGTCCGGGGAGTGGTGGGCAGAGTCCGCCCCTGGTAAGCATTGCCATGGCGATGAGTGCTGGGGGCGGAATCCGTAGGCGCGTCGGAATAGGACACGCAGGTGGGTGTAGGTGGCTTCGACGCGTGCGTTGGACAGGCCGTGGTCGAAGGTGTTGCGGATCAGCGGCAGGTAGCGCCGGATTGTCTTGGCCAGCGCTTGAATCTTTGAGCAGGTATGCGCGGTAGAGGCGGTGGTTGGTCTTGGCGATCACCGCCAGGGTGGTGCGTTGCTCACCGGTGAGATCCGGCGAGTTTTCAGTACCGCCCAACGGGTACCGTTGAGGTCGTGAGCAGCCTCCGTGTGTCCCTTACCACGCAGAGGGTTTTTGCACATACCGCGGCGTACCTTGTCGACAGCGACAGCGGCGCTCAGGACGAAACGGTGACGCGGGGCAGGGGCCGGGGCAAGGGAAACGTCAGTGTGGAAGCGCGATGGGTGGTGTGAACCTCCGACAGTCGCGAAAGTGGGCCGTGCCGTCGGTCTCGGGTGTCGCTCGGGGTAGCTGTTTCTTCGTCGGTTGGTGGCGTACGCCGGTTCGCGAACTGTTCGGGCAAATTCGACGATGTGGTCCTGGAAAAGAACGGAAATACCCCTTGTGGTCCCTGTCGGGATATGATCGAGATAGTGCAGCATTCCCTCATGAGGGAAGTGGAAGGGGTTATGCTCATGTCGGCGGCGTAGGTCATCATGGTTCAGCGCGGTGTGTCGTTGCGGCCGAGGTCTGCGATGCGATGACATCGGCGGCGGCGGCGTGCTGACCTGGTCATCACTGCGGCGGATACCAGCGGGAGCGACTGGGTCAGGGCCGTATTGGGCGTCACGACCTCGATCGCGCCGCGTTCCGGCAAGCAACGTTCCGGGCTGTTGGGGAGCGGTCCTTCGTCGCGGCAGGACGCTGTCGCCGAGGTCACCTGTCGGTAGATTCCTTGGTGTGGATACCGGTGACGTGCCAATTCTGCCTCGGGGTCATCGCAACCTGACCCGGGACGAGGTGCCCGCGGCGCAGCGTGCTCGGCTGCTCCGGGGGATCGTGGCGCTGGTGGCCGAGCAGGGGTACGCCGGTGCGACGGAAGGGGCGGCACTCAAGCGGGCACGTCCAGCTGCTCGGGCAGAACGTCGGGGTGCCCGGTGCCGGCTTGAGGCCGCTAGCGTTGCGCTGGGGGGACAGTGGTGGCGTCGACGGGTTGCGTGGTGTCCTCGGCTGCGCGGACTCCGAAGTAGTTCCCACCTTTGCGTTTCACATCGTCGGTGCCCCAGTCGCGGGTCATCGGTACGGGCTGCATTCGCGGGATGTGCTTGCGGCAGTGGATGTAGGCCTCGTCGAGCTGGACTAGCACCCACCGCTCTGGTGTGCGCCCCCGCCCAGTGTCGAAGGACACCTCAGGGTAGTGCGCGCGGAGGTCCGCGTCCGGCCTGACGCGAGCACGGCCGTTGATGTGCAGGCCGATCACATCGCGCACGAAGTCGACCAGCAGGATGCCGACGTTCGGGTTCTCGCTGATGTTGCCCAGACTCGCGAATACCCCGTTGCCGCGGTACTCCGGGTACGCGATCTCCTGCCTGCTCAGGACCTGGATGAACCCCGGCGGCCCCGTGCGCAGTGAACAGTCCGCCGCACCCGCTCTGTCGGACGTCGCGATGAACGCCATCTCCATCCGGCCCACGAATTCGATCATCGAGTCGTTGAGATGATCGAGCATCTGCTCCTCGTAGAACCGCTGCGCACGGTCCTCGGTGCCGTACCCGACCTGCAGCAGCTGCTCGCCCAACGACCCGAAGCCGTGCGTGTCCCGTCCAGCCCGCTCCATAGCTCGTCACCCTGGCACATCACTCGTCCGGGCTACAAGTTGACCTGACGTCAGTTACAGTCGGTTGCGAAGTTGGGGAGGTTGGCGAGAGACGGGACGGAACCATGACCATCGGGGCGCACCACCAAGAACCCGCCGAGACAGAGCTAGCGCGGCTGCTCAGAGCCAGTTTCGCGGTCGTAGCGCCACATCAGGAGAAGCTGGCAGGCTACTTCTACGGCGCTTTGTTCACTGTGGCACCGGACACGCGGGACCTCTTTCCCGCCAACATGGCCACCCAGCGTAGCCGGTTGCTCGGCGCTCTGTTGCAGATCGTGCGCAGCGTCGACGACACGGCGAAGCTCGAACAGTTCCTGCGTCACCTCGGCCGTGACCACCGCAAATTCGATGTGCTGGCGCGCCACTACGACGCGGTGGGCGTCGCGCTGCTGGCCGCGCTCAAGCAGTTTCTGCGAGACGACTGGACGCGTGAGGTCGAGCAGGCCTGGACCACGGCCTACGGCCTCGTCGCCTCCACGATGCAAGCGGGCGCGGGATCGGACCGGGGCCCGAACTGGTGGAAGGCGCTCGTGCTGGACCACCGCAAGCTCGCCTCCGACATCGCTGTGGTGCGCGTGCAGCCGGAAGAACCGGTGCCCTACCGGGCAGGCGACCACGTCAGCGTCGAAATCCCGCAGCGACCCCGCCTGTGGCGCCACCTGTCGCCCGCGAACGCGCCACGCGAAGACGGCGCCCTGGACTTCCACATCCGGGCGGTCACCGGTGGCTGGGTCAGCGGCGCGATCGTCAACCACACCCAACCGGGCGACACCTGGCGCATCGGCCCCGCGATCGGCAGGCTCCACCTCGAGGCACCCACCGCACAGGCCACCGAGCGGAAACTCCTTCTCATCGCCGGCGGCACCGGGTTCGCGCCACTGTGCGCGATACTCGACGACCTCGCGCGACGCCAGAACCCGCCCAAGGTGAACCTGTTCCTCGGCGGCCGCACAGCCCAAGACCTCTACGGCTTGACCGGCCTGCGCCGGTTGGCACTGGCGAACCCCTGGCTGACGCTGACTCCCGTCACCGAAAACGGCAGCGTGCCAGACGGAGTGCGCGGCACACTGGCCGATGCGCTCGGACCCACCGGCAGCTGGACCGACCACCACGTGCTCGTCGCGGGCTCACCCGCCATGCTCGACGCCACCGTCGCCCGCCTGCGCGAGCATGGCGTCCCAGCCGACCACATTTCCTACGACGACTGGCCCTCAACGTCATAACCGCCACGCACCCAGCCACACTTGCGGACACGATCGAACCGAACACCAAGACTCGCCCCCGATAACGAGCGTGGACCGTTCCCGGCTTGGCGGACACGAGGTAGGTGCCGCCCGTGTTACAGCACCCAGTCAAGACATTCCACTCTGAACTAGGATACGGAAATATTAGTCAGATCGTGGCATAGTCGGTGTCTGCGAAACCGGGAACACTCCGAGGAGTGGCGGTTCTACGGTTCTTCGTTCGGTTGCGCGGATTGGTCCTTGAGGACGTCCACGTCGTCGGGGTTGGGGTTTTCCTCGTGCAGCAGTGACTTGATGCCGGCGTTGAGCACGGCGAGCAGGGGCACGGCGAGAAGTGCGCCAGGGATGCCCGCGGCGACGAGACCGGCCCCGATCGCGAGTACGACGGCGAGCGGATGCAGCCGCACCGCGCGGCCCAGCACCCACGGTTGCAGGATGTGGCTTTCCAGTTGCATCACCAGAATGACGATGCCGAGCACGATGAGGGCGCCGAAGACGCCGTTGGTGACGAGCGCGATCAACACTGCCACCCCGCCCGCGATGACCGCACCGATGACGGGGATGAAGGCGCCGATGAACACCAGTGTGGCCAAGGGCACGACCAGCGGTACGCCCATGATCGCGAGTCCGATGCCGATGCCGACCGCGTCGACGATCGCGACCAGCGCGGTGGCTCGGACATAGCTGACCAGTGAGGCGAAGCCCCGCCGACCCGCGACGTCGACACGGGTCCGTACCAGCGAAGGAACTCCGCGCACGAGGAATGACCAGATGGTGTCGCCGCCGGAGAGGAAGAAGATCAGGGTGAACAGGGTGAGGGCGAACCCGGTGAGGATCTCGCCGACAGTGCCGGCAGTGGTGAGCGCGCCGGCAGTGATAGACGAAGGGTCTCCTTGCAAGTAGCCGATTCCCTGTTTGATGAGGCCTTGGATCTGTTCCTGCTTGAGATGGATCGGGCCGTTGAGCAGCCAGTCCTGGATGTGGTTCAAGCTCTCGCCGAGTTGTTTGCGCAGCGCGGGCAGTCCGTTAGTGAACTGCACGACCACGAAGGTGAGCAGACCGCCGAGGAGTGCCAGACCGGCGATGAGCACGATCGCGGTCGCAAGTCCGCGGGGTACGCGCAGGTGGACCAGTTTCGCCACGGCCGGTGCCATCAGCGCGGCCAGGAGCAGCGCGATCGACAACGGTATGACCACCACCGACAAGTAGCCGATCAACCACGCGATCACGAAGAGTGCCGCGGCGACCGTGAGGAACCGCCAGGCCAGCGCCGCACCGATGCGCAGCCCGCGGGGGACGACCGTGGTCACCTCACCACCGCCGGAACGAAACGGGTTGCTAGTAGGTGTCGATGCCATGTGAACGCTCCCTGCGGCGCTGCGGGATCCGTCGGATACACGAGCTGCCGAACGTGAACGGTGGCCGGAGCCCGCATGCTCCAGCCACCGTCAGTCGGGCATAAGAAAAGAGACGATATTTAGTCTGTTACGCCTTTGACGGCGTCCTTGACCTTCTCGCCCGCCTGCTTGAGGGCACCCTTGGCCTGCTCAGCCTTACCTTCAGCCTGCCACTGCTCGTTTCCGGTGGCGTCACCTACTGCTTCCTTGGCCTTGCCCTTGAGTTCTTCGGCCTTGTTCTGGATCTTGTCACTCATGTCGTGAACCTTTCTTTGGTGACCCGTTCATTCACACCGGTTTGCCGGGATGAAATCAGAACCAGTGGGCTCGGCCACCGACCTTGCGGCCACTGCGTCCGACGAGCGCGAGGACGGCGCCGATCACTACGAGGGCGATGCCGATCGTCCACAGAATGGAGATCTTCGCGAGGAAGCCGACGATCAGCAAGATGACTCCGAGCACGATCACGGGGACGCTCTCTCTTTCTCGATGCGGGCCTACCGCGCAACGCTGTTGCGGTGGAACCCATCGCGGGTGGGGACTGGCATCGCGGGACTACCCCGGTTCGATCAAAACCAAACTTCCGGCCCGCGTTTTTCGGTGCGCGGTGAGTGAGGTCTAGGCCTGCTCGATGTGGCTCACTTTTCACGGCAAGACGGTGCTCGGCGAGTGCCTCCACGGCTCGCGGTCGGCGTGCGCGGACTCCGAGACATGCGTGAGAGCCTAGGTATGGCACACGCGCCTTAGCGCTGTTCCCAGTGCTGGCGCGAAGCCGCTGAAGACCGTTGGGGAATTCGGTGGCCGCGGGCACGGCGGGCGACATTCCTTTCGAGATATGGGGGATAGGGAAAGCGGGTCTGCTCGGGGAGGGGAGCCGGGGCACGACTCCCCTCCACCAGGGCGGACGTGCGGACCGCGCTCGCTGCCCGGAGTTCACTGTTCGGGCTTGAGCGCGGCGGGCGAGTTCGTGAGTTAGTTGGTTCTGTGGACAGGCATCACCCTTCTTCCTGTGGTTGTCGCTGGCCAGCGGGTGGGAGGCGGGGACCTTCCCATGCACACCGCCGAGCCACGAGGAGCACACCCCGCGACATCCGAGGGCGAACCGGTGTCCCGGCGTGGCGCGGTTCGTGGATACGAGACTGCGGGCATGGGCCGGGTGCGGCAGCGGAGTTCATCAACGCCTCGAATTCCGCCTGGATCGTCTCCTCGTCCAGCGCGGCGGGCGGTCAGGCTCGGATTTCGTTGCGGTCCCGGCCGATGGCGGAGATCTCGATGCGGCACGATTCGGCGTTCTCCCGCGATCGGGATACGCACGGTCAGGACACTCGCGTCGTAGTCGGCGTTGACGTGCTCAGTGTCGAGGGTGTCGCCGAGGAACAGCTGGCGGGAGAACACGCCCAGTGGACGTTCAAGAGGTCGTCGAAAGGATGACAAAATGGATTGGACCCGCTCAGCGCCGTCCGGTGCGTGCAGGCTTCGGTGCTCGCCGCCCGCGACGGGACCTGCGACGAGGGCGGGTTGCTGGCCGCGTTGAGCGCGCTGCGCTCGCTGCGCGAAGAACGGTCCGGCTGGGAGCCGGAGCTGATCACCGCCGCCCGCGCCGCGGGCGTCAGCTGGACAGCGCTCGTGCCCGCGCTCGGCGTGGCCAGCAGACAAGCCGCCGAACGCCGCTACCTGCGCCTGCAACCGTCCCGCACCGGCGAGACCACCGGCGAAGCCCGCCTCGACGCCCCAACGGGCCCGCCGCGCCGGAGACCGCGCCATAGCCGACTGGCCCCGGGAACACGTCGCGGCACTGCGGGCGCTAGCCGGACAGGTCAGCGTCCTGGAGGACCTCGGCACCGCGGCGCAGAAATGCCTCACCCAGCTCAGCGAAGCTCTCGGCTATGACGACCCCGCCACGCTCCTGCGCCCGCTCGCCGCGGCTCAGGCGCACCTCGGTGACCAGCACAGCCACCTCGCCCACCAGGTCGGCGCCATCACCGAGCACGCCGACCAGGTCCGCCGCGACGCCACCTACCGCCGCAACCCCCCGAAATGACGCAGCACAGCGCGACGCCCGGGTAGGACCCGTCACCGCCGCCGATGACACGGAGGTCTCACCAATATGAAGATCAGAGGTCGCGCGCACTGAAGGCCGTCCACCTATGTCGTCAAATGACCGTTTCCCGACGCTGGAATGGGGCTAGCGGGGGTTCGTTTCACGGCACACCTGCGCCGTCACCATCGTGATCCATGCCCGGAACCCGGCCGCAGTCCGGCCACAGCGTTCGAGGTCGTGCCACGCACGCACAAACGCCTCCACCACGACCTCGTCCGCCGCGGTGCCCGCCGGGAGAGTTCGGCGCGCGAGTTGGTACACCGGTCGCAGATGACGCAGCACCAGGCTCTCAAACGCCGCCACATCGCCGGCCCGGGCCCGTGCCACCAACACGGTGTCCACCCACGGCGTGTGGTCGACCCTCGACGCCTCCCAGCGGTCGGCGTGCGGCGGCAGCGCAGGCTGGTGCCACGATGATGACCCGATCACTGCCCGGTGCCCTCCTCGCCGCCGGGAACTCGGGTTCCCGGCCCGGCGGATGCCTCATCAGCATGGAACAGGTCCTGCGGCCCGCGCGAGCCGCGCCAGTGCAGCTCACCCGGTGGAGTGACCGGTCTGGGTGTCAGGTGCCCAGGCGTGCGTAGAGGCGTCCGGCGAGGGTGGCGGCCA
>NZ_JAYMZS010000159.1:0-3535 GCF_035828755.1 Amycolatopsis sp. H20-H5
CGTCCAGGGCGTGCCCACGCCGAACGCTCCCGAACCCGTGCGGGAAGCGGCCGTGGAACCAGTCGCGCGGCGCACCAAGGTCACGTTCACCCGGCCCGTCGTCCGCCCCGTCGTGCCCGAAGAGGACGAGGACGTCCGGGTGTACGTCGCGGCCCCGATCGACGGGCTAGGCACGTTCGACCTCGGTTCGGTGCCCGCCTCGGTGACCCCGCCGAAGTCCTGGCGCAAGGCCGCGTGGTTCGCCACCGGTTCCTCCGCCGCGGTGGTCGTCGGCCTGCTGTTCGCGGGTTCACTCCTGGTCGGCAAGCCGGTGAACGAGCAGTCCAGCCAGGGCGGCTGGCCCGGTTACCGCGGTGGTTCGCCGCTGATGAGCGAAGAGCAGCAGGTCGGGCAGCCGACCTCGCCGAACGGCGGCTCCGGCGGGAAGCCCTCGAAGGACCCCAAGGCGGCCAACGGTCCCGTCGTGGACGACCGGAGCCCCTCCCGCGAAACCACACCCGCCACCACGGACGACACCGCCGCCCCGTCGACAGCCCCGTCGACGGGCGCCACCAGCGGCAAGCCGAGCACCGGCAAGTCCTCGACTCCTGCCTCGTCCGAGCCGCCCCAGAAGCCGCCGATCTCCGCGGCGCAGCGGACGAACCCGAACCCCTCGCCGTGGTACTCGTTCCCGCCCGACGCGCAGACGATGGGCAACAACAGCGAGAAGTTCCTGAACACGGTCACCACTGATCCGGCCGCCGCCTCCTCGGTGACCACCGGCGATCTGCACAACCAGGGCCCGCAGGCGCTCCGCCAGCGCTACTCCGACGTCGCTTACTTCGAGGTCAAGAAGATCGTCATCGATCAGCAGCGCGGCGTCACGGTGAACACCGTCGAGGTGACCCACCAGGACGGCACCAAGACCCTCGAGCAGAAGACGCTTTCCTTCGGCGACGACGACAAGATCGAGAGCGACGGCCAGTAGTCGATCGTGCACGCGCCGTTCGCGCATTCCGATGCACGTGCGGTGCGCTGAGCGGTAATGCCTGGTCCGGGTGGGTGACATAAGCTGCCGTTCGTCGTGTCGCGACGGCATTCCGGCGACGGGGTCTGGCGACGAACCCTCTGCACAGGGTTACCTGGCGACAGCGGGTCCGTCGCCCATCAGGCGGCCACCCGGACCAACGGCATAGGCCGAACGGCCTACTGACCGCCCCGGAAACAAGCGAGGAAATCCGTGCTTGATCGGCAGCGCACACGGCGTGAGCCTGACGCCGTTCGCGTCGAGGACGTGATCCCGGCCGACATTCTCAACGACACGCGTGTCGACCGCGCCTATCTTGAGCAGGTCTTTCGCGAGCCGCAGAACTTCGTCCCGCCCCGTGGGCGGGAGGAGGTCCGGCCGGCGCACAGCGAGCCCGAGGAGGAGCCGGAGAGCCGGTTCGCCCGGCGCGCCAAACTGGCCGGCCTCGTGGCCGCCGGGGCGCTGGTGGCGGGAGCCGTCGTGTTCGCCTCGACGATGAGCACACCGCATCGCACACCCCTTCCTTCCCGCCGCTGACGCGGCCCCTGGCGGCCTCGGCCTCAACGGCGCCGCGGCGCTCGGCGGGCTCGCGGTGCCGGACCCGGCCGTCCCCGGCACCGGGCGCGCCGGCTCGAAGTCGTCCGCGGGCAAGCAGAACGAGCCGCCCCAGGCCGCCGAAGCGGCGCCGACCACGGCTTCGCCGGAGTCCGCCACGTCCGCGGCACCCGTCCCGTCACCGCCGGAGCACAAGGCGTCACTCACGGACAAGGACAAGCTCGACGCGGTCACCAAGTTCTACAAGTCGATCGACCTGAGCCCGTCCCGCGCGCTGGGCATGCTCACCCCGGTGCTGGCCGGGTCCGAGCCGGGGAACCTGATCCGGGCCTGGAGCGCGATGGACTCGATCGAGGTCGTGGAAACGAGCCTGCAGCCGGACGGGTCGATCCTCGCGGTGGTCACCATGCGCCAGCCCGACGGCGGCAAGCTGCGGGTGACCCAGCTGCTCCGGATGGCCGAGGACGCGAGCGGCCTGATTTCCGATGCCCGGTTGCTCTCGGCCCAGTACATGTGACGACGATCTTCAAAGGCACTGGCCGGAGCGTCGCGAGCGCGATCAGAGCGTGCCGCGTGTGTGTGCGCAGAGTGAACGCCTAGCCTTGTCACGGGCCGGTCTCGGTAAAGTCGGCACACAGACCACTACATGTGCATACGCTCCACCGATGCGGCGCGCTCATGGCCGCATCGCGCGCGCGGGGTACCTCCGCCGCGCGAAGACGGAGCCCAAAGGGAGGTCGCGTGAGCGACGAGGGTCGCCTGGTCGCCGGTCGATACCGCATAGTCGGGCGGATCGGCACGGGCGCGATGGGTGCCGTCTGGCAGGCGCACGACGAGGTACTGGGCCGGACAGTGGCGATCAAGCAGCTGCTGCTGCTCGGGAGCCTCGACGAGCACGACGCCGAGGACGCCCGCCAGCGGACCATGCGTGAGGGGCGGATCGCCGCCCGGCTGCACCACCCGAACGCGATCTCCGTGTTCGACGTCGTCACCGACGACAACGGGCAGCCGTGCCTGATCATGGAGTACCTGAACTCCACGAGCCTCGCCGAGGTGCTGCAGGAGCGCAAGACGCTGCCGCCGATGGAGGTCGCCCGGATCGGGGCCCAGGTCGCGGCCGCGCTCCACGAGGCGCACGCGGTGGGCATCGTGCACCGGGACATCAAGCCCGGCAACATCCTGCTCGCCGGGAACGGCACGGTGAAGATCACCGACTTCGGCATCTCGCGGGCCAAGGACGACGTCACGGTCACCAAGACCGGGATGATCGCCGGCACCCCCGCCTACCTCGCGCCCGAGGTCGCCATCGGTGGCGATCCCGGCCCCGAGTCCGACATCTTCTCGCTGGGCTCCACGCTGTACGCCGCCTGCGAGGGTCAGCCGCCGTTCGGCCTGAGCGAGAACACGCTCAGCCTGCTGCACGCGGTGGCCGCCGGGCAGATCAACCCGCCCCGCCAGTCGGGCCCGCTGGCCAGCGTGCTCGCCGTGCTGCTGCACCCCGACATCCACCACCGCCCGACCGCCGAAGAGTCCGAAGAGCTGCTCGCCGCCGTCGCCCGCGGCGAGACCCCGCTCGGCGGTATGGCGGACGAAACCCTGATGGCGCCGTCCGCCGGTGTGCTCGGCGGCGCGGCCGGGGTGGGTGCGGCCCGGATGTTCGGCGAGGAGGAGGTCCCGGTCGGTCACTCGGGCACGCTGCTCGACCAGCCGGAACCCGGCTCCTTCTACGACGAGGACGACTACCCGGCGGCGACCGGCTACCCGGAAAACGACTACGACGGGTACGACGACCACTACGCGGACGGCACCCCGGTCAACGGCGGCGACCCGCCGGGCTTGGCCGCGACGCGCGCCGTCCCGCTCCCGGGCGCGCAGCCCCACGACTACGACAACGACCGGTACGACGACGACTACGAAGACCCGCCACCGCCCCGGGCGCGGGCGGCCGTCGGACCGGCCGACGACGAGGAGAAG
>NZ_JAYMZS010000159.1:3545-4930 GCF_035828755.1 Amycolatopsis sp. H20-H5
GTCGACGCCGTCGGGGAACACCTCGGCCAAGCCGACGCCGACGCTGTCCTCGGAGCCTTCGCTGACCTCGTCGCCGGAGACGCCCTCGACGACCGAGAGCACGACTTCGTCGGCACCGTCCACGTCGCAGAGCAACACTTCGCGGCGGACTTCGGAGCGGCCTAACCCGCCGCCGGTGGATCCGCCCAAGATCACCCCGACTCCGACAACGGATCCGACAACGGCGACCAAGCCATCGCCCTCTCCGACTTCGGATACGGCACCACCGTCAAGTGACCCGTCCCCACCACCCGGCGGATGACCCGAGGATTTCTGTGAGTATTGAAGGCGCAATCGTCGGCGCCCGCTATCGGCTCGACCAGCCCATCGGCCGTGGCCGGGCGGGCATCGTGTGGCTCGCGTTCGACACCCGGCTGTTCCGGACCGTCGCGATGAAGAAGATGTACCTGCCGGTCGGGCTGCCCGCGGCCCAGGCCGAGCAGGCGCGGGCCGGGGCGATCCAGGAGGCCAAGGACGCCGCCAAGGTCGACCACGCGTGCGCGATCACCGTGTACGACGTGCTGCCGGACGGCCAGGACGTCTGGCTGGTGATGGAGTACATCCCGTCGCGCAGCATGTCGACGTTCCTCGCCGACCACGGGCGGTTGACCGCCGAGCAGGCCGCTTCGCTGGGCATCCAGCTGGGCACCGCGCTCGGCGCGATGCACGCGTCCGGGATCGTGCACCGCACGATCGAGCCGGGCACCGTGCTGCTCGCCGACGACGGCAGCGTCCGGATCACCGACATCGGGATCACCGGCGGCGGGCCGAGCCCCGCGTACCGGGCGCCAGAGGTGGCCAGGGGCGGGCAGGCGATGACCGCTTCCGACGTCTACTCGCTCGGCGCGACGCTGTACTCCGCTGTCGAAGGGGTGCCGCCGTTCGGTGAGGACGGCGACTCCTCGGAGCGGCCACCACAGAACGCCGGGGTGCTGACGGGCGCGCTGCAGAAGATGCTGCGAGCCGATCCGGTGACGCGGCCGACGATGAACGACACGGTGCGTTCGCTGGGCGCGATCACCGAAGGCAGGCAGACGGCGTTCATCCCGCCGACGGCGCCGGCCATGCCGACCGTCCCGGCGTCCCTGCCCGTGCCGATGCCGCCCCAGGGCCAGCAGGTGCACCCGCAGCAGTACCAGGCCCAGACCCAGCAGCTCCAGCAGCGCCCGCCGATGCAGCAGCAGCCACGGCAACCGACGGCCCGCTACACTCCCCCGCCATCACAGCCCGTGACGAAATCCCCGTCCCCTGAGACCCGCAAGCGGCTCATCACCGCGGCCGCCGTACTGGCCGCGATCCTGATCGGCATCCTCATCGCCGAACTCTTCTTCGTCTGACCCCTCCCT
>NZ_JAYMZS010000159.1:4985-16440 GCF_035828755.1 Amycolatopsis sp. H20-H5
ACCGGGGCTCGCCGGGGTGCCCGCGCTTACAGTTAGCGGGCTAACTGGGGGTGTGTGGGGCGCGTGGGGCGTATGGGGCTGGTGGGACGACTACGCGGAGATGGCCATGGTCGTCCTCATCGCGGCGAGGAGCGTCCGGACGGCGGGCTGGTCGCGAGAGTGGGACGCGATGGCGGCGTGGATCGAGCGCAGCGGGTCGGGGCGGCGGACCTTACGCACGGTGATGCCGGGGTGCGGGGTGCCGAGGCCGAGCTCGGGGATCAGGGAGACGCCCATGCCGGCGGCGACGAAGCCCTGCGCGGTCTGGTAGTCCTCGGTCTCGACGACGAAGTTCGGCACGAACCCGGCCGCGCCGCAGGCGTTGACCAGGATGTCCCGGCACGAGCCGGGCAGCCAGTCGACGCCGACCCAGGGTTCGTCGGCGAGTTCCGCGAGGTCGAGCACGCGCTTGCGGGCCAGCGGGTGGGACTTCGGCAGGACCGCGCGATAGGGGTCGTCGAGCAGGTGCACCACGTCGACGCCCTTGGCGGGCGGCGTGTTCCGGGGGAACACGACGATCGCGACGTCGGCCCGGCCCGATTCGACCTCGGGCATCGGGTCGTCCGGCTCGACGAGCTTGAGGTCGAGCCGGATCCCGGGGTGCTCGCGCCGGACGGCGGCGACCGCGGGCGGGACCAGCGACGCCCCTGCGGTGGCGAAGTAGCGGATGGCGAGCCGGCCCGTCCGGCCCTCCTTGAGTTCGGTGAGCGCGGCCTCTGCCTTCGATAGCTGGGTGCCGAGCAGTTCGGCGTGCTCGGACAGCAAGATCCCGGCGGGGGTGGGCCGCACGCCACGACCGACGCGTTCGAGCAGCTCGACCCCGGCTTCGCGTTCCAGCGTGGACAGCTGCTGGCTGATCGCGGACGGCGTGTAGCCCAGGTTTCGGGCGGCGGAGGTGATCGAACCGCTGGTGATCACCGCGCGCAGGACCTGCATTCTCCGGACGTCCAGCATGGTCGCGATCCTACAGCTCTGCTTAACCATCACTACAGTTAATTTCGCTTGTCCTTATGTCTTGGTCCGGACAAGCTGATCCAGTCGAAGGAGGACTGGTGGGTGAGACCAAGACCCTGCTGCGGATCGGTGCCCTGGCGCTGATGTGGGGATCGAGCTTTTTCTGGATCAAACTGGGGCTGGACGCGTTTTCGCCGGTGCAGCTGGTGCTGGCCAGGCTCGTCTTCGGCGCCGCGGTGCTGTTGCTGATCTGCAAGCTCCAGCGCGACAGGCTGCCGTCGGACCGGAAGATCTGGCTGCACCTCACGGTCGCGGCGTTCTTCCACAACGCGCTGCCGTTCCTGCTGTTCGCGGTCGGCGAGACGACGGTCGACTCGGGCATCACCGGCGTCCTGAATTCGACCACCCCGCTGTGGGTGCTGGTCGTGGCGCCGCTGATGGGCGCGACCGGCCGGATGACCGGCGCCCGCGTCGCCGGGCTGGTCATCGGACTCGCCGGGATCCTGCTGATCTTCGAGCCCTGGCACGCGTCGGGGCTGCTGAGCTGGGGCGCGCTGGCGTGCCTCGCGGCAGCCGCGAGCTACGGGTTCGCGTTCGTCTACGAGGGCCGGTACCTCTCGGGCACCGGGGTTTCGCCGGTCGCGCTGTCCGGCGGCCAGATGCTGGTGGCGATCGGTTTCGTGCTGTTCGCGCTGCCGTTCGGCGGGTTCGCCCCGGTGCACCTGAGCACAGGCCCCGTGCTCGCCGTGGTGGTCCTCGGCATCGGGTCGACCGGGATCGCGTTCGCGCTGAACTACCAGCTGCTCGCCTCGGAGGGCGCGGTCGCGGCGTCGGTGGTCGGCTACCTGCTGCCGGTCGTTTCGGTCCTGCTGGGCGCGCTGTTCCTGCACGAGCAGCTGAACCCGCAGGTGATCGCGGGCATGGTCGTCGTGCTGGCCGGGGTCGCCCTCACCCGCCTGCCCCAGCGGGAGCGGGGGACCTTTACTGCCGCCACCGCCGCCGAACCGGAGCAAAGGTCCCTTGATCCCGCGGTGGCCACCAAGGGCGATCACGACTGACGCACCGCCCCACCAGCCCCACGCGCCACACCCGCCACCAGTTAGCCCGCTAAACGCACTCTCGCGGGCACGGTTAGCCCGCTAAACGCGCACGGTGGTGTCCAACGCGACCCCAGGAGCGGGGGGTCAGACGAGGCGGCGGTCCGAGGCCCAGCGGGACAGCTCGTAGCGGTTCGACAGCTGGGTCTTGCGAAGGACGCTCGACACGTGGGTCTCGACCGTCTTCACCGAGATGAACAGCTCCGACGCGATCTCCTTGTACGCGTACCCGCGCGCCAGCAGCCGCAGGACGTCGCGCTCGCGCGGGGTCAGCAGGTCGAGTTCGGGGTCGCTGATCGGCGCGGAACCCGGCCGGTCGGCGAACGCGTCGAGCACGAAACCGGCCAGCCGCGGCGAGAACACCGCGTCGCCGTCGGACACGCGGACCACCGCGCGCACCAGTTCCTTCGACGAGATCGTCTTGGTGACGTAGCCCCGCGCGCCCGCGCGGATCACCGCGATCACGTCCTCGGCGGCGTCGGACACCGACAGTGCCAGGAACACGATGTCCGGCAGGTCGGGCCGGATCCGGCGGAGCACCTCGGCGCCGCCGCCGTCGGGCAGGTGGACGTCGAGCAGCACCACCTGCGGTTTGGTGCGGGCGATCCCGGCGACGGCCTCGGCGACCGAACCCGCCTCGCCGACCACCCGGACCTCGTCGGTGATGGAGTCCAGTTCGGTGCGCACACCGGCACGGAACAGGGCGTGGTCGTCGACGAGGAAGACCTTGACCGGCTCCCGCGCCTGCTGGTTGTCCGTCACGCCGCTCCCTCGTTCACGCTTGGTCCCCGAACTTCCCCCGAGCATAGCGACCTCATGCCGCGCTCTTCCCCACCTTGACCGGCATCTCGAGCTGGACCTCGGTGCCCTCACCCGGCGCGGTGCGCAGCCGGCAGGTGCCGCCGTGCCGTTCCATCCGCCCCCGGATGGAGTCGGCGAGCCCGTGCCGGTCCTCGGGGACGACGCCGGGGTCGAACCCCTTCCCGCGGTCCCGCACGAACACCGTCACCGAGGTCGGCTCCACTTCGGCGTAGACGCTCACCTCTTCGACGCCCGCGTGTTTCGCCGCGTTCACGATCGCTTCCCTGGCCGCCTGCACGAGCGCGGTCAGCGACTCGTCCAGCTCGGCCTCCCCGACCACGACCTGTTGCACCGAGATCGCGAACGTGTCCTCGACCTCGCCGCACGCGAGCGCCAGCGCCTCCGAGAGCTGCCCTTCCTCGGTCTTCTCGTCGTTGTTCCCGTAGCCGGACGGCCCGTAGAGCCACCCCCGCAGCTCACGTTCCTGCCCGCGCGCGAGCCTGGCCACCTCACGCGGCGACTCCGACTGCTTCTGGATGAGCGCGAGCGTCTGCAGCACCGAATCGTGCAGGTGCGCGGCGATTTCGGCCCGTTCGTCGGTGCGGATCCGGGCCTTGCGCTCGTCGCTGAGGTCGCGCACCAGGCGCAGCCAGAACGGGACGGTGAGCACGGCGACCCCGATCAGCGTGGCCACCACCGCGATCAGCGCGAACTGGACCTGGTCGAGGCTGCCGCTGCGCAGCACGACGACGCCGATGCCGGTCATCACCAGCGCGACCCCGGCCAGGATGCGCACGGTGGCCGACCAGCCGCCACCGCCGCCGAGGAACGCCCCCGCGACGCTGTCCTTGGCACCGGTGCGCCAGCGGCGACGCTGCGATTCGTCGGCCTCGCGCCAGACCACCGCGGCACCGATCATCGCGATCGCGAGCGGCACCGCGACCCAGCCGCTGATCGCCCCGGTCAGCGTCCCGCTGGCCACCGCGAGCCCGATGCCGAGCGCCATCAGACCGAAAGCCTGCTGACGTTCCTTCTGGGTCGCCTTGCCGGTGGTCTTGACGCTGCCGTCGGCGTTGACCGTGGTTTCCTCGGCGCGCTGCTGCACGAAAACCCAGAGCAGCCCGTACGCGAGCAGCCCGGCGCCGTTGAGCGCGGCCAGCAGCGCGAAAACCGTCCGGACCCAGACGACCTTCACCCCGAGGTGGTCGGCGAGCCCACCGGCGACACCGGCGATCGCGCGCCCGGACCGGCGGCGGTACATCTTGGCCGGGCCGTCCAAGGTCGAGGGCACGCCACCGGCGGCCGTGGCCTTCACCGGCTCTGCGGTGTCCTGGTCGGGGGAATCCTGCACGGGTTCCATGGTCACACGAGTCGCGCGACGTTTCATCAGGGAAACCCCTGATGACCATCGAGCCGTGAACTCAGGGACGTTCCCCGATGTGCCCGGGCAGGCCGGTGACGCATGCTTTGCGGCATGAGTGGTGCGACGAACACACGGGCACCGAAGCCGAACCCACTGGCAGGCTTCGAAGACACCGTCAAGGACTTCTGGGTCAGCAGGCCGCGACGGCCGGTCTCCGGGCGCAAGATCGCCGGGGTGGCCGCCGCCATCGGCAACCGGTACGGCATCGACCCGGTGGTGGTGCGGGTGGCACTGGTCGCGGGGACGGTGTTCGGCGGCTCCGGCGTACTGGTCTACCTGCTCGGCTGGCTGTTGTTCCCGGACGAGCGCGACCAGGTGTCGGCGGCCGAGGGACTGATCGGCCGCGGCCGGACGACCACCTCACCGGCGTTCACCATCGTGCTGGGGGTGGCGCTCCTGCCCACCCTGGGCTGGAGCTTCGGCGGCGGCTGGTTCGACGGCGGCGGCCTGATCGGCTGCGCGCTGATCGCCGTCGCGCTGTACCTCCTGCACCGCGGCCGCGGCCAGGACAACCGCCCGGTCGCCCCACCCGTCGGCTACTCCACCGCGATGCCCTACGGCACGGCCGGGCCGGACGCGGCGTTCTCGATGACGACCCCGCAGGTCGCTACGGAAACGTCCACACCGGACGCCGCGGCACCCGCCTGGGACCCGCTTTCGGCCGACCCGTCGGCCTGGGACCTGCCGGGTTTCGAGCAGCCGATGAACCCGCCGCCCCCGCCGCGGCCCGCGCCGCCGGCACCGCGCCGCCGCAAGTCCAAGATCGGCGGGCCGGTCTTCGTGCTGGCGATCCTGGTCGCCGCGGCCGGAGTCGTGCTCAATCTCGACGGCCAGGACTGGTTCTCGCTGCGGCACATCGTGGGCCTGACGCTCGGGGTGCTCGGGCTCGGCCTGGTGGCCGGTTCGTTCGTCCGCGGCGCACGTGGCCTGATCGGGCTGGCCGTGCCGCTGGCGATCGCCGGGATGGTGCTGACCTCGGCGCCGTTCTCGGACCTGAGCCTGCAGGGCGGGGTCGGCAACCTCGACGCCACCCCGCGGACCCCGGCGCAACTCCAGCCGCTGTACGAGCGGGCGGCGGGCAACATCGACCTCGACCTGACCCAGCTGCCGCCTGCCATGCCGGTCCGGACGAGAGTCCACATCAGCACCGGGAACGCGACGGTCATCGTGCCGGAGAAGGCCGACGTCACGTTCACCTGCGCGACCGGCGCGGGCAGCATCGACTGCTTGACCGCCCACGAATCGGGGGTGGGCCACACGATCACCCAGACCGACGTGGACACCGACGGCCCTGGTGGCCAGCAGATCACCCTGACCGTGGAGAACGGCGCGGGCAACGTGGAGGTGCGTCGTGGCTGACAACAACCCGTACAACAACCCGTACAGCAATCCGTATGAGGTCAAGTACGACTACGACGAGCCGCAGACAGCGCCGGAGAAGCGGCGAGGGGTCGACGCGTTCACCCTGATCATCGGGATCGCCAGCCTCCTGGTCTCGGGTTACGTGCTCTCCGACGGCGCGAGCTGGCTGCCGCGGTTCGACTTCCGCTGGATCATGGCCGGGGGCGCGGTGTTCGTCGGCGTGCTGCTGCTGGCCGCTTCGATGCGGAAGGGCCACCGGAACTAGCGCGCTCGTCCGCTTCACGACGAAGGCCCCGGGCAAGTGCCCGGGGCCTTCGTCGTCGGCGGGTGAAGTCAGTGCAGGCCGCGCACCGCGCCGACGATCGTCAGCACGACTCCGAGGGCGAACCCGGCGATCACTCCGATGGCGAGGAACTTGTGGCGGCTCACCCGGGAGGCCCGCAGCTCCTCTTCGGTGCGGGTGGACACGAGGAAGTGCCCCGGCCCCGACGGCTTGCCGAGCACGAGCGGGCCGATCCGGTCGTGCGCCTCGCCCAGCACGAACAGGCGGGTGCCGGGGCGGATCAGCCATTCCTTGTACTGGTAGCCCAGCGTCGAGTCGCGGTTGCCGAACGGGATCCGGATCCCGAACAGCTCCATCCCCTGGTCGCCGCCGTGGTAGGGCTCGAACCGGTCCGTGGTCTGCTCGACGCCGTCGGGCGCCCGCCCGTTCGGGTCGACGCCGATGGTGCGGCCCTGCTCGTCGATCAGGGCGTAGCCGTTGGACGAGGTGAAGTCGGTGACCTTCTCCGTGCGCTTCGAGTAGCGCCGCTTGCCGTCTCGGTACTCGACGTGTTCGTACTGCCTGTCGACGCGGTAGCGGTACCAGACGCATTCGGTCTTGGTGATCTCGGCGAGCAGCGGTCCCTGCGGCGACGGGTACGCGGCGCCGACGACCTCGCAGACCTTCCGGAACCCGCCACGCCCGCCGAGCCCGTCGGAAATGGCGCGTTGCTGCTCCAGCTCCGGAATCGACAACGTCTCCGTGCCGATCATCGCGTGGAGCTCCTTCTTCGTGGACTGCATGAAGAAGAAACCGGCCACCGCGGCCAGCACGAGCAGGACTCCGATCACTATGAACGCCATCAGGCGATCCCCCCAGTAGGTGGTGCTCAGCCCGGCCGGGCTACTCCCATTCGATGGTGCCCGGCGGCTTGCTGGTCACGTCCAGCACCACCCGGTTGACCTCGGCCACCTCGTTGGTGATCCGGGTCGAGATGCGTTCGAGGACCTCGTACGGCAAGCGCGTCCAGTCGGCGGTCATGGCGTCCTCGCTGGACACCGGGCGCAGCACGATCGGGTGACCATAGGTGCGGCCGTCGCCCTGGACACCGACGCTGCGGACGTCGGCGAGCAGCACGACCGGGCACTGCCAGATCTCCCCGTCGAGCCCGGCCGCCGTCAGCTCTTCGCGGGCGATGGCGTCGGCGTTGCGGAGGATCTCGAGGCGCCCGGCGTCGACCGCGCCGATGATGCGGATGCCCAGCCCGGGGCCGGGGAACGGCTGGCGCATGACGATGGTCTCCGGCAGGCCGAGCTCCAGGCCGACCTTGCGGACCTCGTCCTTGAACAGCAGGCGCAGCGGCTCGACCAGCTTGAACTGCAGGTCGTCCGGCAGGCCGCCGACGTTGTGGTGGCTCTTGATGTTCGCCGCGCCCTCGCCGCCGCCGGACTCGACGACGTCCGGGTACAGCGTGCCCTGGACGAGGAACTCGTAGTCGCCCTTGGCCTTGAGGTCGCGCTCGGCCTGCTCGAACACGCGGATGAACTCGCGGCCGATGATCTTGCGCTTCTCCTCGGGGTCGGTGACCCCGGCGAGCGCGTCGAGGAAGCGCTCGCGCGCGTCGACAGTGACGAGGTTGACGCCGGTGGCGGCGACGAAGTCACGCTCGACCTGGGTGCGTTCCCCGGCGCGCAGGAGACCGTGGTCGACGAACACGCAGGTCAGCCTGTCCCCGATCGCGCGCTGGACGAGCGCGGCGGCGACGGCGGAGTCGACCCCGCCGGACAGGCCGCAGATCGCCCGGCCCTCGCCGACCTGCTCGGCGATGCGCTGGACCTGCTCGTCGACGATCGAAGCGGTGGTCCACTGCGGCTTGATGCCCGCGATGTCGTGCAGGAAGCGGCGCAGGACCTCCTGGCCGTGCGGCGAGTGCGCGACCTCGGGGTGGTACTGGACCCCGGCGAACCCGTGCTCGACGTCCTCGAAGCCCGCGACGGCCGCGCCGTCCGACGAAGCCGTGACGACGGAGCCCTCGGGGGCCTTGGTGACGCTGTCGTTGTGGCTCATCCAGGCTGTCTGGGTGCCGGGGAGACCTGCGTGGAGCACGCCGCCCTCGCCCGCGATGCGGACCTCGGTGCGGCCGAACTCGCGGATGCCGGTGGGCTCGACGGTGCCGCCGAGGGCACGCGCGAGCAACTGGTGGCCGTAGCAGATGCCGAGGATCGGGACACCGGCCTTGACCAGCGCGGGGTCCATGCTCGGCGCGTTTTCGGCGTACACGCTGGACGGGCCGCCGGACAGGATGATCGCCGAGGGGTTCTTGGCGAGCAGGTCCTCGACGGTGGCCGAATGCGGGACGACCTCGGAGTAGACCTGCGCCTCGCGGACCCGCCGGGCGATCAGCTGGGCGTACTGCGCCCCGAAGTCCACGACTAGTACCGGACCGGTGGGACTGGGCACCTACGACCTCCAGGGACGGGCGAGCACGCTTCCCCACCATGGTCCCAGGTGCGCCCCGTCACGCCGCCCCCAGCCCCCTGAGCTGCGTTTAGCGGGCTAACTGTAGCGCTTAGGCAGGCTAAGGAACGGGAACGCGCAGGTCAGGGAATTTCGGACCGTGGCTGTCCGCGAAGGTCCTAGCGTGGGGGCATGACTGTGAACTGGGCCACCGAACTCGCCGATCAGACCGACTTCCAGTGGAAGGCCGCCTTCCGCCCCCGCCTCGACACCCTCACCGACGAGCAGTACCTCTGGGAGCCGGTGCCGGACTGCTGGTCCATCCGGCCACGCGGCGACCGGGCCGATGCCCCTGGCACCGGCGACTTCACCATCGACTGGACCTTTCCCGCCCCCGACCCGGCCCCGGTCACGACGATCGCGTGGCGCCTCGCCCACATCATCATCGGCGTGTTCGGCATGCGAACGGCCTCCCACTTCGGCGGTCCGCCCGTCGACCACGCGACGTACCCCTCCGCCGCCACAGCCACTGAAGCCGTGAAGCAGCTCGACGACGCGTACGCGCTTTGGATCGAGGGGGTCCGCGGTCTGGACGCCGACGGCCTCGCGCGCCCCTGCGGCGAGTCCGAGCACAAGTACGCGACCTACCCGCTCGCGGCCCTCGTCCTCCACATCAACCGCGAGTTCCTCCACCACGGCGCCGAGATCCTCCTGCTCACCGACCTCCACCGCCATCACCTCACGAGCACCACCAGCACCACGCGCCCCCATTTAGCCCGCTAAACGCACTCTCGCGGGGACAGTTAGCCCGCTAAACGCGCTCGGCGCGGGCCGGGGGCAGGGTCACCCGATGGCTGAGTGAGAAGTCCCTCGGCACATGCCCGCAACGGAATGGATGCATGCTGGGGGACTCTCACCCAGGGACACGTCCACCACGAAAGGAAGCCATGCGAGCGACAGTCATCTACGGCGCCGGCGACGTACGCGTGGAGACGGTGCCCGATCCGAAGCTCCTCGAGCCCACGGACGCCATCGTCAGCGTCGTCCGGTCGTGCATCTGCGGCAGCGACCTCTGGCCGTACGCGAGCATGAAGCGCAGCGAGCGCGGCAGGCGGATCGGCCACGAGTTCCTCGGTCTCGTCGAGGAGACGGGCGCCGACGTCACCACCGTCGGCAAGGGCGACCTCGTCGTCGCCCCGTTCGTCTTCTCGGACAACACCTGCCAGTACTGCCAGGAGGGCCTGCACACGTCGTGCGAGCACGGCGGCAACTGGGGCACGAAGGACGTCGACGGCGGCCAGGGCGAAGCCGTCCGGGTCCCGCAGGCCGACGGCACCCTGGTCAAGCTCCCGCACACCGAGGACGACGACCTCCTCGCGTCCTACCTGACGCTGTCCGACGTCTTCTCGACCGGACATCACTGCGCGACCACCGCCGGAGTGAACGAGCGCAAGACCGTCACCGTGATCGGTGACGGCGCCGTCGGCCTCTCCGCCGTCCTGGCCGCGAAGCGCCTCGGCGCCGAGCAGATCTTCCTGATGGGCCGCCACCAGGCTCGCACCGATCTCGGCCGCGAGTTCGGCGCGACCGACGTAGTCGCGGAGCGCGGTGAGGAGGGCATCGCGAAGGTCCTCGAGCTCACGTCCGGCCAGGGCACGCACACCGTCCTGGAGTGCGTCGGCACGAAGCCCGCCTTCGAGATGGGCCTCGGCGTCGTCCGCGCGGGCGGCACGCTCAGCCGCGTCGGCGTGCCGCAGTACGAGGAGGGCCCCATCGGCCCGGCGCTGTTCCGCCGCAACGTCACGATCACCGGCGGCGTCGCCCCGGCCCGGCACTACATCCCGGAGCTGCTTGTCGACGTGCTCGACGGGAAATACCAGCCAGGGAAGGTCTTCGACCGGACCATCGGCCTCGAAGCCGTCCCCGAGGGCTACCGCGCGATGGCCGACCGCGAAGCGCTCAAGGTGCTCGTCAAGTGACACGCTGACCGACACGGAAGGGTGGGTGTTCACGTCGCGGACACCCACCCCGAATACCTTGGTGCGCATGGACATGATCACCCCGGAGCCGCGCCCGGCCTGGATCGCCGGCCGCCCCGAGCAAGGCGCGAGCACCCTCACGGTGCGCCACCCGTACGACGGGAGCGAGGTTGCCACCGTCGCAGTGCCCGGCCCGGAGCAGGTCGAGCGCGCGGTCGCGGCGGCGGTGTCCGTCGCCAAGGAGTTCCGGCGCTCCCCCGCGCACACCAGGGCGAACGCACTCGAACACGTTTCGCGGCGCCTGGCGGAGCGGGCCGAGGAGATCGCCGAGGTCATCACCGCGGAGAACGGCAAGCCGCTCAAATGGGCGGCGGCCGAGGTCAACCGCGCGGTCTCGGTGTTCCGCATCGCCGCTGAGGAGGCCCGCCGGTTCAGCGGCGACCTCCAGCGCCTCGACAGCGACCCGTCCGGCGAGGGCAGGCTGGCGATCACCCGCCGGATCCCGCGCGGCCCGGTGCTCGGCATCGCGCCGTTCAACTTCCCGCTCAACCTGGTCGCGCACAAGGTCGCGCCGTCGCTGGCCGTGGGCGCGCCGATCATCATCAAGCCCGCGCCGCGCACGCCGCTGTCCGCGCTGATCCTTGGCGAGATCCTCGCCGAGACGGACCTGCCCGAAGGCGCGTTCTCGGTGCTGCCGCTCGGCAACGAGGAGACCGCGGCGCTGGTCGCCGACCCGCGGCTGCCGGTGGTGTCGTTCACCGGTTCGGGCCCGGTCGGCTGGTCGCTGGCCGACGCCGCCCCGCGCAAGCACGTCGTGCTCGAACTCGGCGGCAACGCGGCGGCCGTCGTGCTCCGTGACTGGCCGGACCCCGAGGGCGCCGCGCAGCGCATCGCGACCTTCGGCAACTACCAGGCCGGGCAGTCCTGCATCGCCGTGCAGCGGGTGATCGTCGAGCGCGAGGTGGCCGACGAGTTACTGCCCGCGCTGCTGGAAGCCGTTCAGGCGCAACGAACCGGCGACCCGTACGACACCACTGTGGACGTCGGACCGGTCGTCGACGAGGCCGCGGCGGAGCGGATC